>JAQBAV010000141.1:0-8212 GCA_032126595.1 Candidatus Omnitrophota bacterium
TAAAGATCTTAGGCGGTGTTTTCCCTTTAAGATCCGCTAAAATGGCGCGTTTTATGAATGCAAATATACCCGGGGTATGCGTTCCGGAGGAAATAATTGAAAGAATTGAAAAGGCTCGGGACATTGAGGCTGAATCCGTGGCTATAACAGCAGATATAGTGACAGCCGTACGCGATGTTTGTGACGGAGTTCACTTTATGCCGATAAAAGCAAACCATCTGGTTGCCAAAACTCTTGATAAAATAGGCGTGTAGAGATGAAAAACACAAAGTTTACAGTTCTGGATTTTAGGCGTAAGAAAGACGAAGGTAACAAGATAACTATGCTTACCGCATATGATTATCCTATGGCCATCGCTGTAGACTCTTCCGGAGTAGATTCTATACTTGTGGGGGATTCTCTTGGCATGGTAATGCTTGGGTACGATTCCACCGTGCAAGTTACTATGGACGAGATGATACACCACTCTAAAGCAGTGACCAGGGGCGCGAAACACGCTTTCGTTATCGGAGATATGCCTTTTATGTCATATCAGACGAGCGATGAAGACGCAATACGTAATGCCGGCAGGTTTATAAAAGAAGCCGGATGCGAGGCTGTGAAAATTGAAGGCGGAGAAGAAGCAGCACAAAGGGTTAAGGCTATTACAGGAGCCGGGATAGCGGTCCTGGGACATATTGGCCTTACCCCTCAAAGTATATCAAAGCTTGGCGGATATAAAGTGCAAGGAAAAGAGCATGAGTCGGCCAAACGTTTGCTCAAAGACGCGGTAGCGCTTGAAGAGATCGGCTGTTTTGCTATAGTTTTAGAGTGTGTGCCCAAAGAACTTGCCAGGGAGATAACAAAAAAGCTTAAGATCCCGACTATTGGCATAGGCGCAGGCGTCCATTGTGATGGTCAGGTTTTGGTTACACATGACTTAATCGGATATTTTGATAAGTTTGCTCCTAAGTTCGTTAAGAGGTACGCAAACATTAATGAAGACATAAAAAGAGCCGTAAGTTCATTCAAGGAAGAAACAGAGAAGTCTGTTTTTCCGGATGATGAACACTCTTTTCTATAATCAATTATCAACTTCAAACAACAAACTACAATTAACAAGCTACTAACTACAAACAACAAACTACAATCAATATGGCATCCTACCTTGAGACCTGGGAAAAGATTTTTAGCTTTAAACGTACAAAACGTATATTTATTGCTGCCACAAGGCAGAATATAGGGAAGACCACTATTTCTATAGGGTTGATGGCGGCGCTAAAAAAACGTTTTAAAAAAATAGGTTTTATAAAACCGGTCGGCCAAAGATATTTAATTGAGCAAGGCGTTAAGGTTGACGAAGATGCTGTCCTAATGGACCGTATCTTTGATTTTGATTCATCCCTGCAAGACATGTCGCCCGTGGCCATCGAAAGGCGTTACACCAGGAACTTTCTTGATGGACGCATGACCAGGAATCCTCAGAAAGAGATCAAAGAATCCTTTAAGCGTGTAATTCAGAATAAAGATGCTGTAATTATAGAGGGAACAGGTCACGCCGGAGTGGGTTCTGTATTTGACCTTTCTAATGCGGCAGTTGCCAAGATGCTTGATTCAAAAGTGATCCTGATATGTGCAGGGGGAATAGGCAATCCTATAGATGAAGTAATGGTCAATAAGTCCCTTTTTGATAATAATGGAGTTACTCTTGCCGGCGTTATAGTTAACAAGGTGCTTCCCGGCAAATTTGATAGCATAGATAAATACGTAAGATTGGGACTTGAGCGTTTAGGTGTTCCTGTTCTTGGAGTTGTTCCTTATTCAAATATTCTTGATGAGCCTACCATGAGAGATATTCAGGAAGAACTTGATATGCATATTCTTTCAGGAGCCCAGTATCTCGACAATACCATTAAAAGGACACTTGTGGGTGCTATGGAAGTTAAGGATGCTATTAAGTATATTGCCGATGGCAGTATGGTTATAACTCCAGGCGATAGGGCGGACCTATTGAGCTTTTTGATAAAGACACATACGGGGAAATACAAATCTCCAAAGAGACTTGCCGGCATAATACTTTCCGGCGGTATGGGGCCTTCCAGGAGAGTCTTTAGTGCATTAAGGAGAACTACCATACCAACATTAATATGCAGGTTCGACACCTATGACGTAGCATCAAAAGTTCATAACCTTTCAATAAAGATGAAAGCAAGAGACAAGAATAAGATAAATCTTGTAAAAGATCTAATAGAAAAGCACATTGATATTGATAGGGTAGTCAAAAGCTTTAGTTAATATTTTGTTTCCGGTAAGAGGTGAAGTAATATGAAGAGAATTATATCAATCATTTTATTGTGTATACTTCCTCTGTCGGGGTGCGGACGCAGCAAAGAAGTATATTCTAAGACTGCCATGCTCATGAGTACGTTTGTTGAGATCAAGGTCCTCGATGAAGGAAAATCCGCAGAACTTATTAGACTAACAGTGGAAAACGCTCTGGTTGGTGCGGAAAATCTCCAGAAGAAGTTTGATATTTTTAACCCAGAGAGCGAAGTAAATCAACTTAACATTCTTAAGAAGATAACAGTTTCGCAGGAGCTCTTTATCCTTTTGAAACTGTCTCAAGAGATAAGCAGGCAAACCGGCGGAAAATTCGATATTACAGTTGCTCCCATCCTGAAAAAAGAAGGTTTTTACCGGAATATGCCCGAAGAAATATTTAATTCCATCCCGGACGATACTGATGGCGTTGGATGGGAGAATGTAGTCCTAGATGCCGAAAACCAGACTGCCGAACTAAAGAATAATGCCTGGATAGATCTTTCGGGTATAGCCAAAGGCTATATTGTAGATAACCTCTCAAGATTTTTAATGAATAGCGGATGTAAACGTATTTTGGTTAATGCAGGCGGAGATATTTTTGTTACGGAGAAGGCTGAAAATAAGGGGTGGACCGTAGGGGTGAGAAAGCCAGGAACAGAGAAGATGATTCTAGTTCTCGGTATAAATAATAAGGGAGTGGCCACAAGCGGGGATTATGAAAATGTTATTCCCGGGAATAATCCCGGTGAGATTAAATCCCATATAATTGACCCAATAGACAGAATAGCTAGAGAGAGTAAGGATTCAAGCGTTACGGTGATTGCCCCGACCTGTACGTACGCAGATGCCTTATCGACTGCATTTATGACTATGAGTAAGGATGAAGCTGTAGAGCTGGCTGATAAGTTGAGAGATGTTGAAATCATTGCAGTATATTCAGAGGGAAGAAAGACAAGAGTTGTATTTTCTGAAAATGCTGAAGATTATGTAAAAAGGAGATAGTTTTGAGAATAGCTGCCGCTATGTCAGGCGGAGTAGACTCCAGCGTAGCCGCCTACGAGCTTAAAAAGCGAGGGGATACCGTTGTGGGCCTCACAATAAAAACATGGCCCAAGGAAGAGTGCGGGGCTATGGGCGAGAAGCTCTGCTGTTCGTTAGAATCTATCCAATATGCCAGAAGCGTTGCCGGCGATCTTGGAATACCTTATTTTGTAATAGACCTTTCTAAAGAGTTTACCGAGGAAGTAAAAAAATATTTTGAAGAAGAATACCGGATGGGTCGCACTCCTAACCCTTGCGTGTATTGTAATAGTAGGATCAAGTTTGGGTATCTTTTAAAGAAGGCCCGAGAGCTAGGTTCGGAAAAGATAGCCACAGGACACTTTGCCCGAATCCTGGAAAAGGGCGGCAAGTACTATCTGGCTGAAGGCAAGGACAAAAATAAAGACCAGTCATATTTTTTGTACGACATACCCAGGGAAGTTCTTGCCAGTATTGAGTTCCCGCTGGGAGAATATACAAAAGATAAGGTGAGAGAGATCGCTATGGAGCAGAACCTTATGACAGCAGGACGTCCCTCAAGTCAGGATATATGTTTTACAACCAAAGATGGGGATTACAGAAAGTATCTCGAAAACAAAGGGATTGAAGCCTTCGAGCCCGGAGATATTGTAGATACTGACGGCAATGTATTAGGAAGGCACAAGGGTATTGCCGGCTATACAGTAGGACAGAGAAAGGGCCTTGAAGTTAGTAGTCCCAATCCCTTGTATGTTATAAAGATAGACCCTAAAACAAACACTGTTGTAGCGGCTGAAAGAGAAAAAGCTATGAGCAGCAAAATTAAAGTTGCCGGATTTAATTGGTTATCAATAGATGTATTAGATGAAGCTAAAGATCTAGAAGTCAAAATAAGATATAACTCGCCCAAGGTTAATTGCACCATCACGCCTTCAGGAGATGATGAGGCTGTTGTTGAATTCAGTCAGCCTCAGTTTGCTCCGGCGCCGGGACAGGCAGCAGTATTTTACGAGGGCGAAATCGTTGTTGGCGGCGGGTGGATCGAAGAGATAATTAATTAACGTATAGCGCTTAGTTTTGAGCATAAAAAAAAAGACCGCTTAGTGTTAAGCGGTCTTTTTATATAAATGGTAGCGGGGGGCGGGATCGAACCGTCGACAACACGGGTATGAGCCGTGCGCTCTAACCATCTGAGCTACCCCGCCAAACAGTTAGGCCTAAATGAGTTTTTATTATATTTCAAAGAAAACTATTTGTCAATTGTGCCCTGCTTAAAATATTTGAAAAGAGACTTTTATAGGGTATAATTTCATTATAAAATACGCTTTTTAAAATAAGGAAGGACATGGTAAAAAGAAGACCCATAAAGCCGGAAAGACTTAAGAATGGCGAGACTATAGGAATTATAGCGCCCTCAGGCTCTTTCAATAAAGACAATTTTAAAATAGGCGTTAAAGTCCTTAAAGATACGGGATATAAGGTTAAATATAACCCTATGATCTTTAAGGAATGTTGGTCTAAGCCGGATTTTGACGAGCAAAGGGCGCACCAGATAAATCGCATGTTTGAAGACAAAGAGGTTAGGGCGATATTTTGTGCTAAGGGCGGGTATGGTTCCATGAGAACAATTCCGCACCTTGATAAAAAGATCATAAGAAAAAACCCTAAGATATTTGTAGGATACAGCGATATAACTGCTTTACTTTCTTATATTTATAGCGCTGTCAATATGGTTGTATTTCATGGACCGGTTGTTTCCGGGGAGATAAGCCCTAAAATGAACCCGAATACCTTCAAGTACCTTTTTCAAATGATTTCCTCAGGTGAAGCTTTAGGGGAGATAAAATCTAAATCGATCAAATCTTTGCGTCCGGGAAAGGCAACAGGCAGGCTTGTAGGCGGGAATATGTCTATGTTTATGAATATGATCGGTACCCATCATGATATGGATACTGACGGAAAAATAATATTTTTTGAGGAAGTAGGCGAAGACAAGGAGATAATCGACGACTATTTTGTACGATTAAAGTTGGCCGGGAAACTGGATAGAATAAAAGGGATCATTTTTGGAAAAATGACTGATTGCGTTGAACCTTCCAATATCAGCACCCTAAGAAGCATGCTTGACGATGTTTTGGGGGATATCAGCGTTCCCGTAGTTTACGATTTTCCCTCCGGACATGTCGGTGTCAGTGATCTAAATGTTACCATTCCCTTAGGAGTTTCTGTTACCGTTGATGCCGATGAAGCCAAGGTGATTATCAACGAATCCGGCGTAAGATAACTATATAAAATAGGAGAAAGATAATGATCAAAAGTATGTTGCTGGCATTTATACCTCTTTTTGTCGCCGTGGATGCATTAGGTGTCCTGCCAATCTTTTTTTCTTTGACAGATGGTGTAGACGAGCACGAGCGGCGCAAGGCAATAACTTATTCGATGTTCACCGCGATATTTCTGACTATAGGTTTTATTTTTCTGGGTAAAGCCATCTTCAAACTGCTTAACATCACTATGGGGGATTTTATGGTGGCCGGCGGAATCGTTCTTTTTTGTATAGCCCTTATAGATATTGTAAATCCCGGCAAGAAAAGAAGACTTCCCGGCGGGGAATTGGGGGTGGTTCCTCTGGGAACGCCTCTTATAGCCGGGCCGGCAGTTTTGACCACCTCTTTGATAATTATGGATCAGTTCGGTCTTTTTCCTACTCTTGTGTCTGTTGTGGGGAATATATTGTTTGCGGGCATTATTTTTCTTTTTTCCGGCTTTATTATAAAAGGTATCGGTGTGGCCGGGGCAAGAGCATTATCGAAGGTGGCGAGCCTTCTTTTGGCGGCTATCGCGGTCATGATGATACGAAAAGGTATAACCTACATCCTGCTGCCATAGTATCTCTTTTTCTCTTTTGGAGGGGACGTCAGAAAGATCCTTACTATACACATTTTCATTTTTACCGCGTTTGTACTCGCTGGTGATGTCAGAAGGAAAGACAAATCTCTTTTATAATCTCATTGTATATTGTTCTTCAATTATCATGCATTTGTGGTACAATCAACGATATCAGTAAATAGTATTAATATTATGTAAGAGGGAGAGTTATGTGGGAATATACAAAAAAAGTAATGGAACACTTTAAAGATCCTCACAATGTGGGAGAGATAGAAAATCCGGACGCAGTTGGTGAGGTTGGGAATATTGTCTGTGGAGATGCTCTTAAGCTGACTTTGCGTATAGACAAAGACACTCAGATCATAACGGATGCTAAATTCAAGACGTTTGGTTGTGCTAGCGCTATCGCATCCAGCTCTGTTCTAACAGAGATAGTCAAAGGGAAGACTGTGGAGGAGGCATCCAAAATAACTAATAAAGATATTGCAGACTATTTAGGAGGTCTTCCTGAAGAGAAGATGCACTGCAGCGTAATGGGCATGGAGGCCCTTGAAAGAGCTATCGCCAATTACCGCGGAGAACCCGTCAGAAAACAAATGGTAGGCGAAGAAAAAATAATATGTAAGTGTTTCAGTGTAACGGATAAGAAGATAATTAGAGCAATTAAAGAGAACAACCTAAAGACAGTTGAGGAAATCACTAACTTTACTAAGGCAGGCGGGGGATGCGGAAAATGTAAAGGTGAAATAGAACAGCTTTTAAAAGAGTATTGGGAAAAAGAATCCACCAAGAAGCATCCGCCTTTAAAAGAAGAAAAGGGAAAGAAACGCCTGACGAACCTGCAAAGAGTTGCTCTTGTCCAAGAAACAATTGAAAGGGAGATAAGGCCGCAATTAAAGCGTGATGGCGGGGATTTAGAACTTGTAGACATCGACAGGCATAAAGTATATATAAAATTTTTGGGGATGTGCTTAGGTTGTCCCGCCAGCGGAGTTACCCTAAAAGCTTTAGTTGAAGGAAAGCTAAAAGAATTTGTCGAAGAAGACATTGAAGTTGAAGAGGTTAAGTGATGAAGACAGTATATGTGGATAATAATGCTACAACTATGGTTGCCCCTGAAGTTTTTGAGGCAATGAAGCCGTTTTTAACCGAGAAGTATGGGAACCCCTCCAGTATGCATACCTTTGGAGGGCAGGTACATTCTAATATAGAATCTGCCCGCGCAAGTGTTGCAGGCTTGATAGGCGCCAGCGATCCATCCGAGATCATTTTTACGAGTTGTGGGACAGAAAGCGACAATACAGCCATTATAAGTACTCTGCGCGCATACCCTGAAAAAAGGCATATAATAACAACCAAAGTAGAACATCCGGCAGTGCTTAATCTCTGTAAATATTTGGAAACAGTCGGATATAGAGTCACCTATCTGGGGGTAGACACTGAAGGCATACTTGATATTAATGAGCTAAAGTCAGCGATAGACCCGGATACCGCCATAATAAGCATCATGTATGCAAATAACGAAACGGGTGTTGTTTTCCCGATGGAAGAGATTGCGGAGATCGCCCGGGTAAGAGATGCAGTACTTCATACTGATGCCGTCCAGGCCGTAGGAAAGATACCGTTTAAAATGAATGAATTACCCGTTGATCTATTATCTCTTTCAGGGCATAAGTTGCACGCCCCAAAGGGTGTCGCAGCTCTTTATATTCGAAGGGGAACGAGATTTAGTCCTTTTATGATCGGCGGGCACCAGGAATACAACAGGCGCGGCGGAACTGAAAACGTAGCCTCTATCGTGGGTTTAGGTGCCGCTTGCGAGATTGCGAAGAAAGCAATTGATGGGAAAGGGACAAAGATAAAGGTTCTTAGAGATAAGTTAGAAAAAGGCCTATTGGAAAAAATCCCAAACTCTAAAGTTAACGGAAGCTTAGAACATAGGCTTCCCAATACAAGCAATATCGGTTTTGAATTTGTAGAGGGCGAGGCGATACTTTTAATG
>JAQBAV010000142.1:0-4097 GCA_032126595.1 Candidatus Omnitrophota bacterium
TTTTATTTTCTCTATTACATAAAATATCTTAACCAGATATAAAAAGTACATAAGATCATGGATTGGAGCATAAAAACCGATCCATATTTGAAAAATTTCATAAAAGATATGGTGTATCCGTTCTTCTCGCTGATCCTGGACATTACTATATTAGCTGAGGCGCCGATCAGGGTTCCATTACCGCCCAAGCATGCGCCCAGGGCCAGCGACCACCACAAGGGCTGTGCAACTTTTGTATGGATAAGCACGGGATCGATTATACCCACTGTACCTGAGAAATATTCAACAAAATGTTTAACGATCGGGATCATAACGATTACAAAAGGTATGTTATCTAAAACCGAAGAGAAAATAGCAGAACTCCATAGGATAATTATACATACCGCAAAAAGATTATTGCCGGCAACATGCAGTACGCTTTCGCCGACCCATCTTATTACACCATTAACATCCAGGGCTGCGATCATCATAAACATGCCTATAAAAAAGAAAATTACCCCCCATTCCACCTCCATGAGGGTTTCTTCACTTTCGCACTTACAGACAAGCAGCATTAGCATGCCCCCGCCTAGCGCTATAATACCGGGTTTTGCCCCTATAATGTCGTGAACAAGAAACCCCAGAAACATAAGGCCTAATACAAATAAAGCCTTCTTCATCTTAACTCTATCAACTATAGCCAGGGCGGGAATAGAATCAATGAGTCTTTTTTTGATCTTTTCCGTTACCTGAAATTGGCCTCGAAACCAGAAAAATGCAGTTAAAATAAAGACAGCGAATACAAGTAGGATTATGGGTCCTAAATGAACAATAAATTCATTAAATGAAAGATTTGCCTGAGATCCTATCAATATGTTCGGCGGGTCACCAATCAATGTCGCTGTACCGCCAATATTTGACGCTATTACTTCCATTATTACGAAAGGCACGGGCGTTATTTCCAATAACTGCATTATTAGAATGGTGACGGGAACTATCATGATAATAGTCGTAACGTTATCTAAAAATGCTGAAAGTACAGCTGTTATACCAAGTAGGAATATCATTATTATCTTTGGGTCGCCCTTGGCCAATTTTGCCATACTTACTGCAACCCACTCGAAAAATCCTGTCTTTGAGAGAACATAAACGCTTGTCATCATTCCTACCAGAAGGAAGATAACATTAAAATCTACCTCTCTTATAGCCTGTTCAAAGGTTACAAGTTTCAGCAGTAAAACCAAGGTTGCGCCCAGTATGGCTGCTATAGTCTTATTGACCTTTTCAGATGCTATAAGGATATACGCGGCTGCAAAAATAATTATTGATAATAGTGCTTTCATGGTATTTTAAAAAAATAGGATCTTGTCTATTATACAGAACCTATCTATCACTCCCAACAAGGTTCCGTCCTCTTCTACAACAAACAACTTTGTCTTGTTTTTAACCGTCATCTCAAAGATTACTTCCAAAAGAGTCGAATCTTTTGGTATGGCAGAACCGCCTTTTTCATAGATATCTTTTACCCTAAGATTGCCTCTTATCCTGAAATATTTTTCAAAAGGATCGATGTGTCTTACAAAGGATATGGTGTTGAGATTATTAAAAAAGTCCGGCATACCGTATTTGAATATATCGAGGCAAGATACTTCTCCGCAAAATTTGCCTTCATCGTTGACTACCGGCATAATATAGAAGTGATCAAGATGCATCTTTTTTGACAGTTCCTCCACAGAGGTGTTAATATCTATAATGTCTATGGAGGGGCGTGCCAGGTCACCCGCGATTATCTGACCCTCTTCTCTTTTTTCGACCCCTTCTAATGCATTAATAATGTCTTCGGGAGACAGGTTTTCATTAATTATTTTTTCGCTATACCTGTCTTCGACCAAAAATCGTATAAGAGTTGACATCATTTGAAGTACTATGTAGGGCTCGTCATGCGAAGAAATGAGCACGAAAACATAATTAACGGGGACCTTATCGAGGCTGTCAAAATCTATTCCCTCACGGCATATCCCCATAGCCATTGAAAACTTTTTCCACCCCTCTATCCTGGCATGAGGAAATGCAAGAGAATTCCCTATACCGGTGGTTTGCTGCAACTCTCTCGCCATGACGGCATTAAAGGTGCTCTCCTTACTAAGTGGAAAATCTGATCTTTTTCTGCCCTCGAAGATTTTCTCGACAAGTGCTTTTATCGCGCCTTCCTTAGTGCAGAGACCAAGATCATGAATAATAAGGTTTTTATTAAGATATTCGGTTGTTTCTATCATTTATGGATCCGTCGTATTGGGTTTAATGACATGACTACTTATACTGCATAAAGAGAAAGTCTACTCTTAAAACAGGCAAAATACAAATAAAAAAGGCGGATTATTCACCCGCCTTTTTACATTTAAAAAATTGTCCTGATCCCGGCTATTTACCGCAGGAAGATTTCGCTTCCCCTTTACCGCAGGAGCCTTTACCGCAAGAAGATTTCGCTTTTTTGGCGGTATCTGAACTCTTTCCGCCCATCCAGTCATACATGCCCTGGAAAACGCTTTTTTTGACGCCCTTGCTCCCGCAGGATCCCTTACCGCAAGAACCTTTACCGGTTGCATACGCACCTGATGCAAGCCCGGCTACAAGAGCCGTTACGGCAACACCTGTGACTACTTTTTTAACGCTTAGCTTTTTCATACTCCCCCTCCCTTATTTTGCTGTAGAGTATACTTGAGCAGAATTCTATTGGCAAATTTAATTAATCGTCTTCATAGTAAATTTCCCTTGCCCATAGTTGGCTTATCTATCGTTTGTACCGTCTTTATTGCTGTCATGCCACATGCTGCCATGATTATGAGAATCGCAAACTGAACAATGGAAATGCATACCTTCATCAGCTTTTGCGGTCATTACATATCCGCCTAAAAGAAAAGATGAAACCATAACAATTGCCAATAACTTTTTCATTATATTCCTCCCTGTTAAGTGTTTATCCAATTTTTCTTGATAAAACATATACCGGAACTCCGCTGAATAGTATACATAAACCGATAGACGCCTGTAAAGGACTAAATAATAATGTGTTAATAAATAGAGCAACACAGATCAGGCAAAAGGCTATCGGCACGAAGGGATATCCCCATACCTTGTATGGTCTGTCTATATCGGGGAATTTCTTTCGCAATATAAAAAGCCCTACCGCTATAAGCGCAAAGAATAGCCATACGATTATTCCAGTAAAGAATAACAATTGATTAAATGTGCCGAGAGCGATCAGAAATATCGACCAAACTCCATTTATGATAATTGCCCGGTGAGGCGTAGCGTACCTCTTGTTCACCTCTGATATATATCTGAATATTGCATTATCTTTTGCCATGGCATATGTAACCCTGCCCCCGGTCATGATCATAGCGTTTATTGCCCCGAGTGAGAATATTATAACGAGTATATCAAGTAATCTTCTGCCGGGTTCTCCATAAAGAATACCTAAAACATCAGATCCTATCAGTTGGCTGTTAGCTATTCCTGCAACCGGCATCATATAGATATAAAGAAAGTTCATGGCAAGATATATGAATGTAACTGAAAAAACCCCCAGTAAAAGCGCCAGGGGAACAGTTTTTGATGCCTTCCTTGTTTCGCCGGCAACAAATACATTTTCATGCCAGCCTCCGTATGTCCAGAGTATGGGAATCAACGCTAAAAAGAATAACGGGACTATTCCTCTATCCACGGGTGCCATCACCGGCTGAAAATTGCTAAAGCTTCCCTTTTTAGACATTAGACCAAATAGGATTATTACTACAATGCTTAGGATCTTCGTTACCGTTAACGCATCCTGGACTCGCTTACCATACTTGAGGCCTATGATATTCACAAATGACAAAATGAGGATAATGGCCGCAGCAATCGACTTAACCAGAGATGGATCAATCGCAAGAAATGAGGCGAGGTATTCTGCGGCAACAAACGATACCGCCGCAATAGACCCGGTACGAACGACCAAAAGCTCCGACCAGCCAAAAAGAAAAGCTATACCCCGGCCATAGCTTTCTCTTAAGTAAATGTAGCTCCCTCCTGTTACGGGAAAAGATGCTGAAAGCTCCGAGTAACAAAGAGCTCCTAAG
>JAQBAV010000143.1:0-18879 GCA_032126595.1 Candidatus Omnitrophota bacterium
GGAGTGATGCCAAATTGCCTAAAAGTCCTTCGCGTTCTGCTACTTCTTTGACTTTTTCTTCAGTGCCCGCTTTATTTTCGTCGATAAACCCGTGAACATTTACCCAAAAAAGTTTTTCTTCGGAGCCAATATATTTATCTATTTTTCCTTTCACTGTTTGTAATTTAAAAAGAGGTGAGCGCTCTTCTGCCTTCTCGTCATCAACTACTCCCTGGAATTTTTCAGACTCCGAAAATACTTCTTTCACAATGTTTCTTGCTTTTGATTCAGATTCAAGAATAACTCTTGCCTCACCCGAGCCAATTTCAATAGAATCTTTATCTCCAACTTCTTCTGGCTTATCTTTTGGAAGATAATATCTTAGAAGTCCTTCTCTTCCATCTTCTTTTATGTATGGAAGACAGAATGTCTTGCCTTCCTTGTATAGCGCATCCCAGGAAAAACTTGCATTTTCAATTCTAGAAAGGTGTTTTTTAAGAATAACTCTAATGGGCTTTTCGCTCATCTTGCTTCCCCAGCCTGTAAGAATTTTATCAATCAGGTGGCTTGTATAGATAAGGCTTGCATCATTTTGGAGCGCCTCGCCTAAAACGGTCCTATTTTCTCTATCCTGGATCATTACAAAGTTATCACCATAGATATAATTGAACCTTGAAGGAGCTTGAAGGGTGTTACTATTTATTTTGGACTGGATAACCTCTATTCCATAGGAGAAGTCATTGACTACAAATAGACACACCACGACTATTGCGATAGCCTTAAACCAAAATCTATGTCTTTTGTATAGAAATCCTGTCATATATACGTTTTCCTTATAATATATATTATTTCCTAATATATGGGTTACATCCAGTTGGCGCATTATAGCATTAAAAAGCTAGTTATGTCAATAAAAATCTAGGTTATTCCTTTCCCTTTTCTTTTCTTGCATAACTCCTTTACTTATAAACAGTTATATAAATACGTCTCTTTCTGTCTTTCTCATACTATGGTTAAAATATCTCCCTCTTCCCTTGCTCTTACCTGCGCCTCTCCTTTTTAATGAGACTTGGGTTTTAGAAGCAAAGCGAACTGAAACCCTTAGTCGAATTATCCCGAATTCGAAGGGTTTGGGGCCATTTATAAAAATTTGCAGAAAGTTCATTTATAGGGTACATTTTGATTGGTATCTAATAACTATTAAAATAAGGAAGTACGGATGGAGAACATAAATATTGAAGAGTTGTTAGCGCAAGCTAAGGCATTTGAAAATACAGATGACTACGACAAAGCTGTTAGTTTGTATAAAAAGGTCTATGAGCATTATAAGGAAGCGGGGGACTTTGATAACGCCATATATTGCCTTAATAGAAAGATAAGGGTTCTCAAACACGAATCGGAATTTTACAAGGTGGCAGAAAATCACCTCCTTATAGCAGAGCTTTACATTGAACATGACGATATCATTAACGCTGCTAGACATTTTTCGCGTGCCGGGGTTTCTTACATGCGCGTGAGCGGGTTTACCGAAGCTGCCAGAGCATACGAGCGTGCGGGAGACATGTTTTTTAAGCTTGATGGAGAATTTTTTATTGAGGCCGCCAAACACTATAAATTATCAGCTCTTAACTTTGTAAATATTATGGAGAGGCAACTTGTAGACTATCAGCGCGCATTCGACAAGGTGCTTCTTTCCTATGAAAAAGCAAAAGAAATTGATTTTATTGGTTTAAAAAACTACTTAGTATATTTGGCAAACTTCTATACAGACGCGCAAGAAACCCTTTCGCGTAATGGCTTCTACAGAGAGGAAAAGACATTATATATCAAAAAAATGGACTACACTCGATTAGGTTACAAGATTGATAAAAAGGAAAGGTGGAGATATCTGGCAATGAGCGTCTGGAAATATTCCTGCCTCTACGGGGAAAGTCCTCTCTTGTGGCTCGGATGGATATTTGTTCATATGTTTGCTTTTTCCATGATATATTTTTTCGGGAATCTGGTTCACCTAAATGGTTCCCCTATCTCATTCGGGGAATCGATATTTTTCTCAGTTAACGTTTTTGCTACTTTGGGTTTTGGCTCATACGACCTTGTTTCAGATGTCACGCGGTTTATGGTTGGCTTAGATGTTATAACCGGGTATTTTATGACAGCAATGTTAATTACTGTTTTTACCAGGAGGTTGACCAGATAAGCTTTCGTTGAGTAAAAAGCCCTGACATTTGTCAGGGCTTTTTTTATTTGCTGGATGAGCTTTTATATATAACTTCGCCTTTTTTGATTATGCCTAATTTTTCGCGGGCTCGTTTTTCAAGATAATTCGGATCTTTCTCCATTTTTTCTATCTCTTCCCTCAAAACGTCGTTATATTCGCTAAGAAGCCTCATTCGTTGTTTAAGTTGACCATTCTCTTCCTGAAGCCTCTGAAGCTTAGAGAAGCCTGGTAGAAAAAGAACCATAACTATCGCTATCGCGATAGCTGTTCGTATTATTACTTTCTTCCTTTCCAATTCGGATCTCCATAAATAGCTTTTGATCCAAGCTCTTCTTCAATCCTCAAAAGCTCGTTATATTTACATATGCGGTCAGTTCTTGAAGTAGAGCCTGTTTTTATCTGCCCTACCCCTGTAGCAACAGCAAGATGTGAAATAGTAGTGTCTTCCGTTTCTCCGGACCTGTGCGACATAACTGCAGTGTATCCTGCTTCTTTCGCCATCTTTATAGCTTCAAGCGTTTCGGTAAGCGTTCCTATCTGGTTCACTTTAATAAGGATAGAATTTGCTATTCCTTTTTCAATTCCCTCCTTAAGTCTTTTTGTGTTTGTAACAAAAAGATCGTCCCCTACTAGCTGTATTTTGTCTCCCAGCTTGTCTGTAAGTTCTTTCCATCCATCCCAATCCTCTTCTGCCATACCATCTTCAATAGAAACGATGGGATATTTGCTTACCCAGTTAACGTAAAAGTCTGCCATTTGTTCTTCGCTTTTCTTAGGAGCTTTTTCAGCATTTAAAACATAGTTGCCGTCTTTATAGAACTCACTTGATGCTGGGTCAAGAGCAAGTCTTACGTCTTTACCAGGTTCGTACCCGGCGGCTTTGATGGCTTCGATAATAACTTCTACGGCTTCTTCGTTTGACTGTAAGTTTGGCGCAAATCCGCCTTCATCTCCTACTGAAGTAGCAAGACCTTTGTCTGCTAATATTTTCTTCAGGTTGTGAAAAACCTCTGAGCCCATTCTTAAGCCTTCTTTAAATGAAGAGGCTCCAACAGGCATGATCATAAACTCCTGCAGGTCGACATTGTTGTCAGCGTGTTCCCCTCCGTTAATAATATTCATCATTGGGATAGGAAGCATATTTGCGCTGTCCCCTCCAAGGTATTTAAAAAGTGAAAGGCCTTTTGACGCTGCTGCTGCTTTTGCATTTGCCAAGGAAACTCCCAAGATAGCATTAGCTCCCAGTCTTCCTTTATTGGGAGTACCGTCAAGGTCAATAAGAGTTTTATCAATTTTTTCCTGGCTCAATGCATCCATCCCAACCAGCTTAGAAGCTATCTCTCCGTTAACATTGCTGACAGCCTTAGTTACGCCTTTTCCCATATATCGGGACTTATCGCCGTCTCTGAGTTCCACCGCTTCATGTATACCGGTTGAAGCACCGCTGGGAACAGCAGCCCTGCCAAATGATCCATCTTCAAGAGTAACATCTACTTCAACCGTAGGGTTCCCTCTTGAGTCCATTATTTCTCGTCCTTTAATTGTCTTGATCTTTGTTGACATTCCTATCATCCTCCTGTTTCTATTCTAGAATAGTTACCTTGTTGTCTTCGATCTTTAATTTTCCTTCTACAAAAAGTTTTACCGCTTCCGGATAAAGTTTATGTTCAATTTTATGAATTTTTTCTTCCAAAGATTCCAGCGTATCACTTTCTTCTATTTTGATGCTTTCCTGAAGAATAATCGGGCCTGAATCAAGCTCTCTTGTCACAAAGTGAACCGTAGCTCCTGTGTCTTTGGCGCCCGCTTCAAAAGCATCCCTGATCCCATGCGCTCCTTTAAATAGGGGGAGCAGGGCCGGATGGATATTGATAATTCTTCCGTCATACTTGTCTACAAAAAAGTCGCTTAAGATCCTCATAAACCCGGCAAGAACAATTAGGTCTATATTTTTATCTTCCAGTATTTCAGAGACTTTTTTGTCGTAGTCTTCTCTTTCTGAAAATCCTGTAGATTTAAGGATGAGCACCTCAACCCCGGCTTTTTCAGCTCTTTTTAAGGCAAATGCGTCTTCCCTGTCGCTGACAACAAGAATTATCCTGCCGTCGGCGAGGTTGCCCATTCTCTCCGCATCGATCAATGCCTGAAGATTAGACCCGTTTCCTGAAACAAATACAGCAATATTCATTGAAAGCGTTAAATATCTTTTATTACCTTGGTGGGGCACTTTGGTTGTATCGCTGTAGTAATTTTTTCAAGTGCGCCTTTTTGGTTCTGTTTAGAATAATCTGCCTTAGAAAGGTTGTTTTCTATCTTGAAGAACTTTTCCGGGGCCAACTTCTCACAAATACCGCAAGCTATGCATCCAACTTTGCATATAGTTCTGGTTCTCTGCAAGGAGTCATAGGAAGAGCAGGCAACAAAAATAAGCTTTTCATTTCTTTTTTCAGCCATATCAATAATGGCTCTAGGACAAGCTTCGGCGCATTTTCCACATCCGGTACATTTACCAGCGTCTACCCTGGGAAGGCCTTTCTCCATATGAATAGCGTCAAAAGGACAAACTATTGTACAATCCCCGAACCCTATACAGCCATAAGTGCACTCCATTCCGCCGCCGTAAATAAGATTGGCTGCCCTGCAAGTTTTTATGCCTTTATACTCGGCTATCGGGGGTTTATGTTCGAATTCCGCGGCACAATGGACCAGGGCCAGTGCCGGAAATGCCTGTGTCTCTTCTACCCCGACAGCAGCAAATATTTTTTCTCTTGTTTCCTCGTCTACAACACGGCACTTCCCGGGATCAACTCCTTCCTCAACTATATGCACCGCATAATCATGACAGCTAAAAAATCCGCACGCCCCGCAGTTTACCCCCGGAAACAAGTGATTAAGTTCCTCTATCTTTGGGTCGACATACACCTTGAGCTTCTTATTTGCAATAGCAAGAACCGAAGCAAATAGAATTGCCAGTCCTGCCATACTAAGTACTGATATTATAATATTGCTGTTCATTTTTTATCCGCTAATTAATCCGCCAAAGCCCATGAAAGCTAGTGCCAGCATGCCTGCTATTATCAAGGTAATCCCCGCTCCTTTTAGAGGTTCGGGTATATCGGCAAATTCCAGGTCTTCACGTATGCCGGCCATAAGAACCAATGCCAGCGTAAAGCCTACTCCCGCACCCAAACCAAAAACAACGGCCTCAATGAAAGAATAGTTTCTTAAAACCATAAAAAGTGTTAACCCAAGAATCGCACAGTTAGTAGTAATAAGTGGGAGGAATATTCCAAGTGCTTTGTAAAGTTGTGGAGACGCCTTCTTAATGAACATTTCCACAAATTGCACAAGACTCGCGATAACCATAATAAATGTAACGTACTGCAAAAATACCAAATTAAACGGAACTAGTATCTGGTGATAGATAATCCACGTTGCCGTAGCAGCTAAGGTCATGACAAATGTTGTCGCGGCGCCTAGCCCTACAGCGCTTTCTATTTTGTTAGACACCCCTATAAATGGGCATATACCTAAAAAGTAAGTTAAAACAAAATTGCTTGTTATGCTTGCTGCTATGAATATAAGTATGAGTTCTGTCATGCCTTTTTCGCTCTCAGCTTTTTGTCTATCACATTAAAAACACCAACAAGGAGTCCTAGGGTTATAAAGGCTCCTGCGGGTAAGACCATTACTATCCAATCGGTAAAACCCTCTCCCATTATCCTGTGGCCGAAAATTGATCCGGATCCCAGTATCTCTCTAATTGATCCAAGGGCTATCAGGGCGCAAGTAAAACCAAGACCCATACCTAGTGCATCAAAAAACGACCTTACAACCGGCCTTTTGGATGCAAATGCCTCGGCTCTGCCAAGAATTATACAGTTTACAACAATTAAGGGGACATACGGCCCTAGTGCTTTGCTTATCTGATATAAATTAGCCTTGAGAAAATAATCGGCGGCGGTAACAAAAGTAGCAATAATAACCGTGAACATTGGTATGCGCACTTCTTCAGGAACAAACTTTCTTATTAAGGATATTACAACACTGGATGAAATAACAACAAAAGTTGTCGCCATCCCCATAGAAAGTCCGAAAAGAGCCTTTGTTGTCACTGCAAGCGTTGGGCACATCCCTAAAACCTGCACGAAAACAGGATTTTCTTTCCACAACCCTCTTGTAAAATCTTTTATTATCATCCCTATTTGATCTCTTTTCGCAATTCTTCTATTCTTTTATTTAACATGTTTACGACCGCGCGTGAAGAAATAGTAGCTCCTGTAATAGCTTCTATTTCATATGGCTGGTCCGGTTTTTTATTTTTTACATATTCTATGGGATGCGTTACTGAAAGCCCCATAAATTGCTTCTTAAAATCATCGCTGGCTATTTCGGCTCCCAAGCCAGGAGTCTCTTGCGACTCTACGACTTCGATTCCCGCAAGTTGTGAAAGGTCGGCATTAATTCCTACAATCAATTCTATTGTTCCCTGGTAGCCGTTCCCGTCAGCCTTAAATGCATATCCTAAAATCTTGTTATCCTTATCTACTACTTCAATTATCCCTTCCGATCCCGCCTTACTCTCTTTTTTTGGTGCGGCAAGATCCGCGCTTGGAAAAATCTTTAATACTGCCTCTTCTGATTCCTTATTGCGATTGTTTTTGATGTTTGGAGCGGTAACAGTGTATATTAGAACCAATACCGCCCCTGAGAGCGCTCCAACTGTCGTTAAAGCTACTATCATCTTAAAAACATTGCTTTTAAAAACGTCTTTTATCATCTTACTTACGTCCTTTTTGCCAGCCGAATCTTTTTGGTCTTGTTACGCGGTTAATCAAAGGCGTGCATGCATTCATTAAGAGTATTGAATACATTACCCCTTCCGGCAGCCCTCCCCACAGTCTGATTGTCATTGTTATAAGTCCGCACCCTATGCCAAAAACCCATCTTCCTTTTTTTGTAACGGGGCTTGTTACGGGATCTGTTGCCATAAAAAATGCGCCTATCAAAAGTCCGCCTGCCAAAATATGAAAAATAGGCGGCACAAAGTTCTGGGGAGAGACCATATACGTAATAGTTGCAAAAATTGCAACAGTTGCTATGTATGCAACGGGGATGCGATAATCAATGACTTTCTTATAAAATAAATATGCGGCTCCAAGTAAAAGCGCCAGCGCTGATGTCTCTCCTATACACCCTCCGACATTGCCAAAAATTAGCGACGAATAAGATACGGCTATATGTTCAAATTTCGCCAGGCCTAAGGGAGTCGCGGTAGTCATGGTGTCGAGCGTAATGGGCGATGACCAGGTGGTAAGAACAACCGGAAATGCCGCCATAAGAAACGCTCTTGATAAAAGTGCCGGGTTAAAAATATTATGTCCAAGCCCGCCGAAGATCTCCTTTCCCAGGGCTATGGCAAAAACTCCCCCTAAAAATGCCATCCACAAAGGTATTGCCGGAGGAAGAACGAGCGCTAACAATATTCCTGTAAGAAGAGCGCTATAATCATTGATTCTTATTTTTCTGTTTCTTGCCTTTTGAAGGCCGTACTCGGTCAATAGGCATCCGCTGACCGCGGCAATGATAACGCTAAGTGCTTGCAGCCTAAAAAAGTATAGTCCCACAATGACTGCCGGAATAAGCGCCACTACAACATCTTTCATAAGAGAGCGCGTATCTACCGGAGAAAATGTGTGTGGTGAAGAATTTATTGTTAGTTTTCCCATGTCTCTACTTTTTCCTTATAGCCGACTTTCCCTCTTTAATATATTGAACAAGTGGGATCCTCGCCGGACAGGTGTAAGAACAAGCGCCGCATTCCATACAATCTGCTATATAAAGCTCTTCCACTTTATCTAATTTATTTTTAGAAACAGCTTTCATTATTTCCGTAGGGCTTAAGTTTACCGGGCATACATCAACGCATTTCGCGCATTTAATACACGTGTCTTCTTCATAGGTTTTTGCATACCCTTCCGAGAAGAACAAAATGCCTGATGTCCCCTTTATAACCGGAACATCCATGTCTGCCTGGCTGAATCCTGTCATTGGACCGCCGATGATAACTTTTTTAGGCGTACGGTAAAGCTCTATACCGCACCGTTCAACAATATCCTTTATAGTTGTCCCTATTTTTATCAGGTAGTTTCCCGGGCGATTTAAACAGTCCCCCGATATAGTTACAACTCTTTCTGTTAAAGGCTTATCCATATATACAGCTTCATATATAGCCTTAACTGTCCCGACATTTTGCACAAGAAATCCTATGTCTAAAGGAAGTCCTCCCGGAGGAACTTCCCTGCCTGTAATAGCTTTGATTAACTGTTTTTCTCCCCCTTGCGGATATTTTGTCTCAAGCGGGGTTACTTTTACTTTCGATATATTAATATTAGTCGATTTTTTTATGGCTTTTTGGAATGCGAATATAGCTGCCTTCTTATTGTCTTCTATGGCTATATAAACATTCTCGGGCTCAATAATGTCCATCATGAGTTCTATGCCCTTGAGGACATCTTGCGTATGTCTTGTCATCACCACATGATCACATGTCAGGAAAGGCTCACATTCTGCTCCATTAATTATAAGAGTGTCTATTTTCTTGCCTTCAGGAACGCTGAGCTTAACATGTGTGGGAAACGCAGCGCCTCCCAGCCCTACAAGCCCCGCATTTTTTACCTTTTCGATCATCTCTTTCTTAGAAAGTTCAGCGATACTGGACTCTGAATACTTTTTTGCTTTCTTTTCTTTATCTCTTTCTATTACAACTGAGAGTGTTACTCCCAGGGTTGGGTGATATGCTTTGCTTATATCGAGGACTTTGCCTGCTACAGAAGAGTGAATACATGCGGAAATGAAGTTATCGCTTTTTCCTATGACCTGGCCCTCTTCAACAAGGTCGCCCTTGTTCACTGTAGGAGCACAAGGAGCGCCTATGTGCTGAGATAGCGGTATTACGACTTTATCCGGCATACCGGCGTCTCTTAGCGGCTCTCTTATGCTGATGTCCTTATTATATACGGGGTGTATCCCCCCGCGAAAAGATAGTGTTTTCATACATTATTTATGAGGTTAAAAATTCGAATTTTCATTATACATCATCGGCCGCATTTGTCAACATTGTGCAATATATTCCAGTTGACATAACTACCTTTTCATTATATCATCATATTATAACAATCTTTTGGTAAGAAAATATTTTATACGGAGAATGTAAATGGCTACAAAGAGACAGAAAAAGCTGCATTGTTGTGAAAAATGCCAGAACTACTGGACCTGTGAAGAAAAATGGTACCGTGGTGAAAATGGCGAAGAAAGTATCTGCTGCGGTCTCTGCAGCTCCTATGAAGCCCACTGGGGAGGCTCTCCTTCCTCTTCAAAGCAAGCTGCCCAAAAAGCAAATATTTAAATTATAGCTTTTCAGCTCTTACTTTCAAGTATCCCGTAAGCCCAATAACAGAAAAAACTAGTCCACTTGCCGCTATAATCGCTGCATTAGAGATATATTTGGCTAAATAGGCCGTCAGAAACATAAACGCCAAAAACGCAAGATGAATTACCGCTTCCATAGAACTAAATATTCTTCCGCGCGCTTCATCCGGAATAAGTTCGTGCATAAGAGTGTTTATGCACGTCATTATGGGTCCCATGGTGAAGCCTACCAGAAAGATAAACATCCCTCCCATGATAAAAGATGCTGACCGGCTGGCATAAAAAGCAAAAAGATTGATTGCAACACCGCAGAAAATTAGATTTATAAATATTGAGCGGATCTTAGATGCCTTTTGTCCAAATTTTCCAAAGCCTATTGTCCCGACAAAAAGTCCACACCCAAGAAATGCGCCAAAAATGCCCAGTACTTCCGTTATAGAACCGAATGATTTCTGAATGAAAACTATTATTACACAGAAGATAGATCCCGCTCCCGCCATAAGAAGAAAAAATGTTCCTGAAACTATCTTCATTCTATTTTTTTCTGTTAGATGTTTAAAGCCTTCGACTATTTCGGTCCAGATATTTTTTCTTAAGGACTTTTCAACGATCTCTTTAGTAATCTGTATATCTTCTTTAACGTTTGTTAGTTCTCCTTTTGGGGTAATAACTGCGATAAAAACGCCTGAAATAAAATAGCTTATCGCATTAAGGTAGAAACCCCACATATGTCCGATCATCCTAACTATGACCCCGGCTAAGGCAAACCCAAATACCGTTGCTATCATTCTGGTTGTATTTGACAGGGAATTAGCAACCATAAGTTTCTCTTTAGACACAATAGAAGGAATAAATGCCATTTTGGAAGGTAGGAAAAATCTTGTAGCCGAAAATATCAAAAAAACTACTGGGTAGATGGCTCCCATCATATTAAGCTTAACAAAAATGGGAATAGTTAGAACCAGGAGCCCCCTTATCACGTCTGAGATTATCATGACTCTTTTTCTGTCCCATCTATCGACATAAACGCCGGCAACGGGTCCAATAACAAATACCGGAACAACTATAAAGAAAAGGAGTCTGGCAAGGGCCATGACTGACCCGGGATCCTTCGAGTAAATCAGAGCTATAAGCGCCATTTGATTAAGCCTGTCGCCAAACTCTGATATTATTTGCCCCGACCACAGGCAAAAGAAGTTTTTTTTGAAAAGTACGTCTCTTAAGCGAACCATAAATTAATGGAGCCCGCGAGTGGAGTCGAACCACCGACCTAAGCATTACGAATGCTTTGCTCTGCCAACTGAGCTACGCGGGCATGTGTTGTTTAATATTCTCTTTGGGTAAATTTTATAATTATTTATTTGTTTTTGCAAGAAATGAATGCTGAAGGAGATCTTCTCTATGTTTTTAGTCTATTAATGAAGCTTTCGACTTCATATCTGACGCTAATATAGAAGTCTATAACGGGCCTATAGCTATAGTCCTTAAAAGAATCCAAAAACTCTTTGAAATACATGTCTCCTCGGAGGACTAGTTTGAAATAATAGGCGATAAACACTACAAGTGACGGCAGAATTAATAGATACACTATGAGCGATACTATTAACTTAGTAACATGAACTAGGATTTTTCCTTCCTCGCTATTCCTCATATCAATAAATATACACCATATATTACCGTTCGGCAAAAATTGTGGAGACGGAGATGACGAGTAGACGTTAGGAGCCCTCTCCAAGGAGTCTAGCCCACAGCTCGTTCAGTTTCGTAGACAGCAAACAAGGAGGTGCCACAGACACCGACGAAGGATCCTGGACTGCTTTCAAAATGCAGGACAGTAAACGAGGTTTAGCTTTGCTAAGCCGAAGTTCCTGCCCCGTGGAGCTTTTCATCCTCGTAGCCAGAAAACCAGCCTGACCGCAGGGGGGGGCAGGCCTAGGCAATATATCAAAGCGCAGGACAGTAAACGAGGTTTAGCTTTGCTAAGCCGAAGTTCCTGGCTCGTGGCATGGATTTTGGACGAAAATTTGTCAGAAAACTTGTTTTCTGACAAATTTGAGGAACAAAAGACATGTGAAATTTACTCCGTCCCGTCCAAAGGGTTGGTAGTAAATTACACAAACCATAAAAAACCCGGGTCGATAAACCCGGGTTAAGTTTTTTATGGTGCCACGGGACAGAGTTGAACTGCCGACACAGGGATTTTCAGTCCCCTGCTCTACCGACTGAGCTACCGTGGCACCGGTATATCAAATATATCAAAAAATCTGCTTATCAAAATCCTTTTTTGGGGACTGGCCCCTTCGGTGTCAGTCCACCTGCTCTAAGAAACCAAAAAATTGGTTTCTTTGCCGAACCTATCGGTTCGACTACCGACTGAGCTACCGTGGCACCGATATTTACAAAACTTGTTATGAAATTATAGCACAGGTTGAAATTATGGCAAGAAGAAATTGATGCTCCCTTAAAGTCCGGATTAGTGATGGTGGATTTCTTCTCCTTCCCCTACAAAAAGAAGGGGAAAGACTATATCACTTATACAACACGGTAGCCATACGGCTAAAAATAAGAAAACAAATACTGCTAGATATGAGTACCACACAAAGCCCTGGTCCCCTGCCATCAGCATATGAAAAAGTGACGCCCATGTGCTTATAAGAACGTGTCCGGCGTGAGGAAACTTAGTTGCCGGTCTAAAGTAAGCATATGCTATTCCGGCTATAGCTAGAGGATTCACGAGCCACCACTTCTCTATAAAACCGATATGCATCTCTCTGTGCGGCATTTTAAGCAAGGTTTCCCCTAAAAAGGGAATAACAGAATCGCTTAGAGTTGCAATGCCAACGGAACCAACATAACCTATAACGAAAAGAACAAAAATATTGCACTTTTTCCTATCTTTGCCGCACATATAAAATCTATACATTGAGCTTGTAACAAGCGCGCTCAAAACAACATGCATGGGATGGAACACATAGAAGAGGTCGTATGCCATCTTTTCGGGCATATTTCTAGAAAAGATGAACATTAGGATACCGGTAATAGCTCCAAATATGGTAAATGGAGCGTGGTGTTCTAGCTCTTTAAAGATGCGCTTAAACATTTTTATTTCAATAGTTGTTCAAACAGATCCAGAAATCTCTTCGCCGTGTTTTTAGGAGAGTTTTCTTCCACAAACTTATCTGCCGTTTCTACTAACTGTTTTCGTTTTTTATCATTAAATAATACGTCTACGAGCTGCTTGTTAAGCCCTGTTATATCTCTATAGTGAAGAACTTCGTCTCCCCAGGTGTGAAAAAAGTCTGACTGTCTTGGGACAAAGATAGGACAACCTGTACCCATAGCCTGAAAAACAGTTGAAGACAAAACAGCATGGAAACGACTTGTGAATTTATGAAAAATGGCCGCATCTGACGCGAAAAGGTAGTCGTCAAAAAGCTGTGTTGTCAGGTGATTTACTTTTCTGACAATCCTCCACGGTTCCGGAGTAAGCTCTTCCAACATTTGGAAGTCCTTTGCAACAACATTGAGTAAGACGCAATTCTTTTTCAGTCTGGGAGGTAGGTCCCTGTAATAAGAGTGGTATCCCCTATGTCCAAAAGAATAGATTATCTTTTTTCGTAAAGGCAGGTCCAGCCTCTTTCTTGCCTCCTCTTTATTTCCTCTTCTTTTCGCAAAACATGGAAAAGGGATGTACGCTGCATTGGGATATGCCTTTTTAAGAAAATCCTGCCGGTGATCAAAATATACTACTTTATCCCAATCGATCTTGTAGAACCATGTGTGCCTTGGAAGCCTGTTTTCGTGGGTTACGTGGACGATCTTTGCTTTTCTTTTTAAAAGCGGAATTAAACTTGCCAGTTTGTCTACCGGAATCACCCCGACATCCTCTACCAAAAGAATGTCATAATCCTTTTCTAAAAAGGGGCGAGAATCGAGGCCATTAGTATTTGTCCTTGTTCCAAAACATCTTATGACGTAATTTTCATCTTTGGCCGTTATGCAATCTCCGTGATAATCAGTCTTTAGGAAAGTAAATACTGTTACCTGATGTCCAAGATCCCGAAAAGCTTTTCCTATAGGTTCCGCATGCATCGCAACGCCGCTATTGGTATTCCATGCGGCCATTATGCCAATTTTCATATGTACCTCTCCTTCATAGATATAATACCTAACGCATAGGACTCCACCCAATCAAAGTAGAAAAATTCTCTTCTATCTTGAAGGGTGTGCAATTAAACATTGCTTTTGAAATGCGGTTGCTTCCCTTTATTTCCTTGGTACACCCAAGATTAATTACATAGAAGTGATTGCTTCTTGGATGAATGGAAGAATAGCTTCTGCTTCGTCTTTTGTTACTCTTCCAAGCTTAGCAAACCTAAACTCTCCTTGAGCGTTTCTGTTTTCCCTGGAAAGCTGAAGTTTTTTTGCGCCCTGGTTATAGGACATGATGCTAACTGTAACGCGGGAATCCTCTGTCTCGTATGTTTTTGAAAACAAACATTCGTCTAAATTGCTGTCGTACGGCATTTTTCCTTCCTTTCTTTCTGTGTAAATTTTATTAGCATTTAGAGCTTACCATTATATGTTCTTTGGGTCAAGCCCTTGCACGTTTAACCGGGCAAGAAGGTTGAAGCCCCTGCCCCTTTTTTATAGGTTTCTGTAAATTTAATGATCTTATCCATCATTTTAACCGCTTCTACCGGATATTTTCCCGCTGCTGTCTCGGCAGAAAGCATAACATAGTCGGTGCCATCAAGAATAGCATTAGCGACGTCTGTCACTTCCGCTCTCGTAGGACGGCTGTGCTCCGTCATGTGCTCCAGCATTTCTGTTGCGGTTATAACAAATTTTTTCTTTTGATTACACTTTTTGATTATTAGCTTCTGTATCATGGGTATCTCGTATATGGGGACCGCTATCCCCATATCTCCCCGAGCCACCATAATACCATCGGATATCTCGATTATTTCATCTATATTCTTTATAGCTTCTTTTGACTCGATCTTTGCTATAACGAGAATCTTGGATTTAGCTCCTATGCAGCCTTTTATTTTCTTGATATCCTCTGCATTTCGGACAAATGACTGCGCAACATAGTCGACTTTGTGCTTTACCCCGAAGGCGAGATCCTCAAGATCCTTCTCCGTAATGCCGGAAAAGGGTATTTTTACTCCCGGCATGTTTACGCCTTTTCGCTCCTTTAAAATGCTTCCTTCTAAAACTTTTGTTTTTACTTTGTTTTTTGTTGTTCCGGTTGCCTGAAGGATGATGTTTCCGTCATCAACATAGATAAGTTGTCCGTTTTTTATGCCCCTGAGGCTTCCCTCGTAATCAAAGGGTATTATGTGCGGCTCCCCGGTATCTTCGCCTTGCGAAAGCCACACAGTAGAGTTCTTTTTTAGTTCTTTATATCCCTTCCCCTTAAATTTGGATATCCTTATCCTATATCCTTCAAGGTCCTGCAAAATGCGTATGTGTCTCCTGTATTTTTCATTGATCTTCCGGACAATTTCTATGCGCGCCAACTGTTCTTTGTGCGCGCCATGAGAAAAATTAAGACGCGCTACGTTAAGCCCCGCCATTACCATTTTTCTGATAGTTGTATAGTCATTGCTTGCGGGTCCGAGTGTAGCAACGATCTTTGTTTTTGCCAGTCTTTCCATCATGCTCCTCTGGTTTTCCCTTAATTATATATCATTTCCTTATATAAGGCTAAAAGAAAAACCCAACCGCGAAAGGCTGGGTTTTTTTGATCTACTGGCGGGGCGGACGGGGTTCGAACCCGCGACCTTCGGATCGACAGTCCGACGTTCTAGCCAACTGAACTACCGCCCCAAAAAAATGTACTAGAAGTTATATCATAGAACTTTTTACTCGTCAACTTCTTTATTTTATGCCTAAATACTCGCTAAGCCTTTCCCAGGTCTTAGCTCCTACAACGCCGTCAGCTTTTAGCCCATTGTCTTTTTGAAACTTTTTTATAGCTTCCGTAGATTTTGTGCCTATTTTGCCGTCAATTTTTCCATCATAATACCCAGCGTTAGCAAGTGCCATCTGGATATTTTTAGATGTTACGCCTGAAAGGCTTACGGTGCTGGGAGTTTTCTTAATAGCCACGGAAGTGCTTACTGTTTCTCTCGGCGCTTTGGCCATATCAAGCTCTTGCTTCATCATAGCAATATCATTTTCCTGGTCCTGCACCTGTCTTTGAAGTGATTTAAGCTGTGCCTGAACACTTTGCTCAGGAGCCTTCTGTACGGTTGTACAGCCGGCTAGGTAAAAACTTGCGAGGCATAGAATTAAAAATTTCTTCCACATAAGCACTCTCCTTTTTTAATAGGATCATTTAGTCGACTTCTATAGCTGCCATGCTTTCGTAAAACTCTTTATAGTTATCCTTCTTATCCGTTTTCCTCAGCGCCATTGCAGCCCTGGGGTGTTCATTAAACATTCCTGTTATTGCGTAAGGAATAAGATATCCCCACTCCATCTTCTCTCTTAAGGGAAGAATCTCTTTGGAAATAACATCAAGGATAGGCCTTAGGTCAAATTTAGGGTTTTTAAGAAAACCTATGAGTAGTTCCAGGGGGCAATTCCCCGCGGCTCTTCCAAGACCATAAATGGTGGCATCAACAAAATTGGCTCCGTCGATTATAGCCTGTATGGTGTTCGCATAGCCCAGTTGCTGATTATTGTGTGCATGCATGCCGACTTCTTTTGTCTTCAGAAATTTCTTATACTTATTGACTAGATATGTTATGTTTTCAGAATATAGCGCCCCAAAGCTGTCTACAACATAGACCGCCTGTGCCTTGCTTTCTTTCCCCAGCTGATCAAGCGCTTCGTCCAACTCGGTGTCGAGCGCTTTTGAAATTGCCATAATGTTTACCGTAGTTTCATATCCTTTGTTAGCGGCATCATTAACAAGATCAATTGCTTTGTCCACATCTTTAACGTATGTCGCAACTCGTATCATATCCACAACACTATCTTTGCAGGGCAATATTTCGTCTTTTTCCACGCGCCCTACATCCACCATGACTGAAAGCTTTGACTTTGGTTCTATGCCTTCAATGGCCTTTTTAATAGCATCCTCTTCGCAGAACTTCCATTTCCCGAATTTATTCGGAGACATTATATTTTTGGAGCACTTATACCCGATTTCGCAATAATCTACACCGGCTTCTGAAACTGCCTTGTATACCGCGCGAACAAAGTCATCCTCGAAATAGTGGTCATTAACAAGTCCACCATCTCTTATGGTACAGTCCACTACTTTTATTTCTTCTCTATACATCCCCTCTTCTCCTACTTTCTTAAATAAAAACCCTACTATACAGGTAGTAGGGCCTAATAAATTTAATGGTGGGCGAGGTAGGATTCGAACCTACGACCTCTTCCTTGTAAGGGAAGCACTCTAGACCAGCTGAGTTACTCGCCCATTTTCATTATTTTGAATTGCTATTATAATTAACTAAGCCCTGCATGTCAAATGTTAGTTATAAGTTTTTAAAGAACTTATTTGGGTAGCGCTGTCATAGCGAATACCATAACAAAAAGTGCAACTGTCTCGATAACTCCGAGAACCATTATGTAGTTACCGAACCCTTTGCCTGTTTCCGCTAATGCATCTGCTGCGCTTGCCCCTGCCTTACCCTGCATCCATGCTGAAAACCCTATGGCTATCCCCGCAGCAAGACCTAATATCATCTGGAAAGGATAAGTTGTAGGATCCAAGTTTGCAGACTGAATAGCATTGCGAAGTATCATTCCGTATATCGTCTGCGATAATGGCGCACCGACAAAGGCTATCAAAATAAATGGAGCCATCTTATTCTGTATGAAAGCCCTTTTCCATGCCCCGATAGCTGCCATACCTGCAACACCTGTTCCTAAAGCGGACCCTACTGCTGCAAAAGACAGCGAAAGCCCCATATCTCCTAAACCTGCTACCATATCTTCCTCCTTATTTAGTTCGTAGTCCCTAGTTCGGGGTTCGTAGTATATTTTTTGAGCTACAAGTGAGCGTAGCGAACGTACAACGAACCATGAACTCTTTACTCTTTAAATGGATTATACTTTTTACCGGACCATTGCATGCCTAGGTGCCCCGAAAACTCCAGCATATTAAGCCTAATCCCATGCACCACAACTGCCATCATTCCTAAAACAATATTAAGTGCATGCCCTAGAAATAATATTAAGGCTGCACCGAGTCCTCCTATAATACTGTTAACTCCTCCTGAAAAAGCCATGTCATTAAATGTGCTCGATAAAACAACGCTGGCATACCCGACCGCAAAAAGCCTAAGATATGAAACTACGTCTGAAAAGGATCCTATCACACTAAGTGGAAGTTCAACCAAGGTAGACCCCATGCCTTTTAGCCACCCTTTTCCTGCATTTGAAAAAAATATTACTAATACTATTCCACAGGCAAAAAACCATCCGGCAAATAGCGGAAAAGGTTTGGCTATAACGAATTTTCCTGCAGCAAAGAACATCCCCCACACAATCAGCGCCCACCCAACCTGGGCCAATGCCCTGAATGAATTGATTACTCTTGCTGCTTTCATTATGTGTGCAAAGGTAAGATGGATGGCCCCTATCAAAAAACATATATATATTATGAAATTCTGGTTGTCCCCTGAAAAACTGTTTATCTTGCCTAGAATAAGATTACTCAAAAATGGAAGGCGCGCTATTTGTTCAGAGCCAAACCATGTCCCGGTTACAGCCCCCCATAAAATTGTGGCTCCACCCAAAAGATACATCAGAAAAAATGGTTCATGCGGCGCTTTTTTAAGCTTTCTCCTTGCAAAGAAGGTTATCAAAACAAACAGTATCCCATATCCGGCGTCCCCTATAAGCATTGCAAAAAAGATGCTAAAAAATACGAGAAAAATAAAACTTATATCAAACTCATTGTACCCGGGGATAGTATTCATAAATTGAAAAACAGGGTTTATGATTCTTATCCACTTAGGGTTAGTTATAAGAGTTGGGGTGTCCTCTGGTTCATCCGGCTCTTCCACTAAATATCCAAATCTTTGATCGTCTGCCATCTTTGTTATCTCTGGAAGGGTTTTTTCAGGACAATACCCCTGCATCACTGCAAACTTCCCCTCTTCCTGCATGCTATGCTTTGCGCTCAAGAATTGGTGTTCTTTCTCGAGCCACTCTTTGCCCGTCTTAAACACCTCTATACCTTGAGATTTTTTCTTAAAAATCCCATCTATTCTTTCTAT
>JAQBAV010000144.1:0-3915 GCA_032126595.1 Candidatus Omnitrophota bacterium
CTTGTTCAGGCTGTTAAAGTCTTTTATGTGCATTAACACTTCGCCGCGGACAGCAAACTTTCTCGGAAATTTTGCTCCTCTAAGTTTCTGGGTAAGATTCTGAATGGTTCTTACGTTCAGAGTTACATCTTCCCCGATAAATCCGTCACCTCTAGTAACGCCTCTAGTAAATATTCCATCTTCATAAACAAGCTCTATACTGAGGCCGTCCAGCTTAGGCTCGCACATGTAACCTATTTCTTCCTTGATCTCCTTTAGGCACGTTTCCTCAAAATGCCTGGCTTCGGGCTCTTTACTAGCACTATCAAGGCTTAGCATCGGAGAAGTGTGTTTCGCTTTTTTTAATTTATTCTGGACAGAGGCGCCGACAGTTTGTGTCGGCGAGTCGGGAGGCATGTACTCAGGGTGTTCTTTCTCGAGCCTTATTAGTTTTTTCTTAAGTTCATCATATTTAGAGTCACTAATAACAGGCTTTGCTTTATTGTAATAAAGCTCGTTATGCTTTCTTATCTCTTCGGCAAGATGATCTATCCGTTTTTTTATTTCTTTAGTCATATTATTTTCTTTTTAGGGCCTTTAGCATCTTCTCCAGCGGCAGAGTATTTAAAACTTCCTTTTTCTCTACCCATCCTCGGCGGGCTGTTACAACACCAAAGAATATTTTATCAAGCTGCGCGACTTCATGCGCGTCAGTACATATCGCGAACTTTACCCCAAAGTCTTTTGCTCTTCTTGCGTTCTGAGAATTAAGGTCTATTCTTTCGCCGTGCGTATTGATCTCCATAAAAACGTTAGCTCCGGACGCCGCCTTAAAGATCCTGTCAAATTCAAGATCTATAGGCTTTCTGGAAGATATAAGCCTTCCCGAAGGATGCCCGACTATGTTCAGGTATTTATTATCTATCGCCCTTAATACCCTTTCTGTTTGTTTCTTTTTATCCAGTCCGAATTTTGAATGAATAGACGCTATGACTATATCCAGCTCTTTTAGTACTACGTCATCAAGGTCAAGTGTACCATCGTCAAGCATATCCACTTCTATACCGGTAAGGATTTTAAGTTTTTTATACTTTTTGGCGATCTTGCGTATCTTATCAATATGCTTTAATAATCTTTTTTCATCCAGTCCTCGAGCGATCCGGCTGAATTTTGAATGTTCTGTTATCGCTATATATTCATACCCCTTCTCGATAGCTTTTTCTGCAAGTTCTTCAATCGTAGAACGCCCATCGGATTCAGGTGAATGTAAATGAAGATCCCCTTTTATGTCTTTTACTTCTATTAGATTTTTTGGAAGAGTACCGCTTTTAGCCGCCTCTACTTCACCGTCGTCTTCTCTAAGTTCCGGCGGGATCCATTTCATTCGGAGGGTTTTATATACTTCATCTTCTGTTTTACCGGCTACGAATTTTTCTTTCCCCTTGGACGACTTTACATTAAATACCCCATATTCACTTACTTTAAGCCCCTTGGCCTTAGCTATTGTCCTTATCTTTACATTATGCTGTTTGGATCCCGTAAAATATACTAGAGCTGCGCCGAAACATTCTTTATCAACAATCCTTAGGTCGACCTGCGGTCCTCCCTTAAGCCGTATACTGGACTTTGTCTTACCCTTAGCAATAACATTTTCTACTCCCGGAAAAGCAGTAAAGTGGTCCATTGCCTTTTGGCTGTCTGTGGCCGAGGCAAGTATATCCAAGTCGCCTACAGTTTCTTTGGCGCGCCTTAGACTTCCGGCTTTTTCGAGTCTTTTAAAAACCTTGTATTTTCTCAAATAAGATATTATTTCTTCCGCGTGCGCATAGGCTTCAGGGAGAAGCATTCTGCCTTCGCTAACCCTATAGTGTCCTATAGCCTCAAGAAGTTTTTCCTGAGTTTTCTTGCCCATGCCTTCTATACTTTCAAGCTTTCCTTTTTCACAAGCTTTCTCTAAGTCAGTAACATTCTCTATTTCTAGCTCTTCTCTGAGTTTTTTTAACTTTTTGGGACCCAACCCCGAAAGACTTAGCAAATCAAGGAAACCCGAAGGAAATTCATTCATGAGTTCCTCGTAATACTCAAGGGTTTCGGTTTCTATCATCTCCACTATTTTCGCCTTAAGGTCTTTTCCTATTCCTGGTATAGTTTCAATGTTAGAAGGGTCTTCCTTGTAAATTTCTTTGAGCTCGCGTGAAAGACCTATAATGTTTCCGGACGCATTACGATACGCCCGGACCCTAAAGACGTTTTCATCTTTAATTTCCAGGATATCGGCTATTCTTGAAAATATGGTGGAGATTTCCCTATTAGTCATACTCATCCCTTGCAAGATATTATATTATAAGTTAATATACAAGAAAAGAAAATGCTTTTTAGGAGAAATTATGGGAATTATTACAATTGCCTTTGATGACGGGTATAAAGACACTTTTGACTCTTGCGCTCATTTTTTGACTGAAAATGGCGTAAGGGCTACTTTTGCGATTTCTCCCTGTCATATAGACAAAACTTTAGAGAATAGACCCGTAGTCAGCCGGGATAATATTCAATATTTGATCAATAATGGCCATGAAATCGCCTCGCACACCCTAACCCACCGTAACCTTCTTAATGTTTTTAATTCTGAAGGCGAGGAGGCGGTAAAAAATGAAATGGAAAAATCTAAAATATCTCTCGAGTCCACTTTTAAAATTGAGATAGAATCCTTTGTATTCCCATTTATTATAAAAAATCAGGATGAACGCTTAAGAAAGCTATCATCCGGTTATTATGCGTCCAGTAGAACAACTACTGAGGACTTTGCTTTTAACGATCTTCCCCTAAAAGACCCTTATTCTATTATGGGAACCGCAATGACCACCGATCTCCCTATGTCAGAATATAATAAATTAGTGGATATAGTGCATAAAAATGATCTCTGGCTTATTGAAGTCTTTCATCTCGTCTCAAGCAGAAATACAAAAAGCGCTCATCGTGACGAAGACTATAGATTTTTTACACACCTCGATGCATTTAAAGAACATATAAACTATATCTTATCCAAAAAAATTCCCATCCTCACCCAGAAAGAGGCCTCTAAATAAAAAGCCCGGCTAAAAAGTCGGGCTTTTTTTATTCGCAAAATGGCTTATTAAATCTATTTAGAGTCTTCGTCTATCTTGTAGCCTACCCCCCTCACATTCTTAATAAACCTGGATGCCTCACCAAGTTTTTCTCTTAGGTGTCTAATATGTACATCAACTGTACGCTCTATAACTATCTTTTCTTGTCCCCATAAATGTTCAAGGATCTTTTCTCTTGAAAAAACCTGCCCTTTTATAGACGCCAGAAGCGCCAGGATCTTAAATTCAGCAAGGGTGAGTTCTATCTCTGCCCCATTAAGTCTTACCTGATATCTTTTCAGATCTATCTCCAGAATGCTGCCTATATTGATTTTTTCTTCGGGGGCTTCTTTCCCCTGTCTTCTTAGAATAGCCCTTATTCTGGCGTTTAGCTCCTCTATGGAAAAAGGCTTAACTACATAGTCATCCGCCCCGAGATCAAGCCCTGAAACCTTATCTGTTTCCCTGTGCATACCGGTTAGCATGATTATAGGAATGCCTTTGTATTTTTCGTCTTTTTTGATCTTGCGGCATATCTCAAACCCGTTCATGCCGGGCAGCATAACGTCCAAAATAACGAGATCCGGAGTTTCTTTCTCAAGAAAATCAAAAAGCTCCTCCGCCCCCGGAAATCCTTTAGCATTAAATCCTTCATGCTTAAGGCAGTCTGCCACCGAACTAAGCATCTCGGGATCATCGTCTACTATAATAATAAGTTTGTCCTTCATATTAAAAACCAGCTCCTCTCGAATTATTTATTATATTTTACCCTATATCCCCTATAAAACAAGAAAGAATAAGCACAATCGCTTTTTCTTTTAAAAGCCACACG
>JAQBAV010000145.1:0-3301 GCA_032126595.1 Candidatus Omnitrophota bacterium
GTCTATTTTGATGTAAACAAGGGACATGCTGGTGGCTGAAGTAGAATTTATTTCTTTAATCCCGTCGACCTCTTCCAGTTCCTTCTCTATGGGTACTGATATAAGCTTCTCAACGTCATCCGGCGTAGCTCCCGGATATACTGTGGTTACACTAACCATATCAAAAGAAACGTTCGGAAAAACCTCTCTATTGATGCCAAAAACCATCATCATACCGACTATGAGAAGAATGACGGATATAAGATTAACAAACAATGAATTATTTACACTAAATCTCGGGAGACTCATAGTAAATCCTCATATTTTTCTAAAATAACATTCATAGACTGCTCTAAATCTATCTTATCTCTTTCAAAGTCATACAATGAAAGCGTTTCTTCAAGCTCTGTTCTTAAAAGGTCCTGCTGATAGTCAATAAGTACTTTTGTGCGGCTTCTTCCATATTTAAAGCGTTTTTCCTCTTCCGCCAATTTTTCAGACTGCACCTCAACCGCCTTGGTTAGGTTCTGTGTGCTGGCTTCGGAAGTTCTCACCTTACGAAAAGCGTTACCCACCTGTGTAATTATAGTTCTTTCAACTTCCTTTAAAGATACGATGGCGTGCTCTTTTTCATATGCTGCTTTTTTCTTCTCGCTTCTTGCTTGGCTATTTTCAACCGGAACGGTTACTTCAATACCTGCAGTAAAATTAGTGTTATCGGCAACAGTAGTCCTTCCCATAGCTTTCTCGAACTTTGAATCGACTCCATTCATAGCCAGGCTTGCGGTTATATCGATCTCCGGCCACATGGCATTTTCTTTCATCTTTAAATTAAGTTTATTTATTTTGACATCACGCTGGCTGGACTCGTAATCCCGCCTATTCGCAAATGCTTCCTTTAAACAATCGACCAGATTATAGCTAGCCGGGTGAAATTCTAATGATTCCTGAGGTACAAGCCGTGCCTCTTCTTCGACATTCATTAAAAGTTTCAGGTTCTCTTCCACTTCTCTATAATTATTTTCTGCGACCATAAGATCGTTCTGTCTTAAAAGAAGATTGGCCTCAGAGGCCAGAAAGTCTCCCTTTTCAATTACTCCCAGATCAAAATTCTTAGTATTGGCTTCGTGGAGTTTTTCAGCTCTATTAAGTATATCTGTTCGCTCCTGGAGCACTTTCTTCATTGCAACAAGCCTCCAGTAAGTCTTACTTACTTCAGCTATAAAAGACTCTATGCGAGTTTTGGTAGCCAGGTCTGCATTTTTAATAGCAAGCTCTGTGATAGTTACTGTTGTGCGGTCAATGTAGCCAAAAAAGTTTTTACCTACCGGCTGTTTGGCATCTATCGTTAAAGCTGCATTATGATACGGGTTTATCGTACTGAAAGAGCTATTATTCCATCCTCTAGTATCTCCGAGGTTTACTGAAAGTTCCGTCCCGGTTACAAGCTTCTTGGTGATCCCCGCTGAATAGATATTTGTCTGGGCATCATCTGGAGCGAAAACAGAGGTCTGCTGGCTCTTGTCTTCGTTGTAGCTTACGTTTCCGAAGAGAAACGTATCAAATACGGCCTCAGAATACAATTTCTCCGTCTCAGCTATTTGATAGTCAAGCTTTGCGAGTTTTACTTCAAAACTATTTCGGATGGCTATCATAAGGCAAAGTTTTAGAGTAATAGGCCTTACGTCTTCCGCTACTTCATGACCATCCTCAGTAAGGCCGGCATACGACGAAAAGTCGTACCCTAAAAATGAAATAACTATTAACGCAATAATTATTTTCCTAAATCTTTTCATAGCTTTTTCCTTAAGTCGTCGTAAACCTTTGTCATCAATTTAAGAAATTCTCCTTTCTCACCTTCTGTTAATACAGAATAAATATTGTTAATCATTGATATTTTTTCTTTGTCTGCTTCCTTAACAGTCTCTTTACCTTTACTTAAAAGCTCAACATTTACTATTCTTCTATCTTTGGCAGAGCGTTCCCTTTTTACAAGCTTCATGGAGATCATTTTATCAACAATAACAGTCACAGCACTTGTTGTGAGATTCAAGACTCTGGATAGTTCCGTCATCGTACAGGTCCCCTTCTCGCCCAAATATTCAAGTACGACAATGTGAGTAATTGCGAGATTTCCTTTTTTAAAAACACTCTCCTGCCGCTTCATAATAGATCTAAGTATTACGGGATGCAGCTTAGCCATCTCCTCGCCAAAATTGAGCTTTTGTTTTGTACTCATATCTCCTCCTGAAGTGTGATATTTAAAACATACAATATTTAAATCATTTAACTATTTTACAATTTAAGTATATCAGGAAAAGCTGGGTAGGTCAATCGGAATAAGCCGGGTTTTGTTATCTTAACAGATAAGGTCAAAGGTCATAAGTCAGAAGTCAAAGGCGATGACCGGTACACCGGGTCACCGAAAAAATCGTCATCTCCGCGGAAGCGGGGATGGCATAAAAGTAACCTTACTTGCGCTTAAAACCTTATGCTGACACCACCCTCGAAACTTCTTTCGGGCGCGGTATAGAACGCGGTGTTTCCCTGGAAATTCCTTGTGGCGTTTGAGAAATATTTTTCACCGGTCACGTTCCTTATGACCCCGAAGATCCTCATCTCTTTAAGCTCGTACGCTGCCGTAAGATCCATGGTGGTCCTCCCTTCAAGCGGAGAACTATTATATCCGGGGTCGTTAGCGACCGGCATATTCCCGACATAATTGACGTTAAGCCCCAGGGTTAGGGGATCTATGGGCCTTAAAACCACACCGGCGGATATTACATGCCGGGGAACAAGCGGGATCCGATATCCGCCGTATTTTCCGCCCTCGAACGAAGCGTTCTGATATGTGTAATAGATATGACCCGTTACCTGTCTGCAAAGATCCATCTCCGCCTCCATTTCCAGCCCGTGGTGCAATGTATGGTGGTAATTCTCGTTCGCAAAGTTGACAGGGTCATAATAGATCTCGTTTTTAATGTCCATCAGATAATAATCCGCTTTAAAGCGGATTATTTCCCACGTGTTATCTTTCACCCCTATCTCATAATTGTTCGCGACCTGCTGTTTGAGATCGGAGTTAAGAGTAGCTGGAAAGACCCTGACGGCAAACGTCCACCAGTCAAATGTTTCATAAGCGGACTGGAAGTATTCATCTGTGGTGGGAAATCGGTAGCTCCTGGCGTAATGCGCATAGAATTGGGATCTTTCATTGTATTTATATCCCCGTTCTTTTCTGCCCACTTCTTAGGAAGTGAAACAATGAACGTGGAACCACCGGATATCTGCACTTTTCGAGACTCCATGGATGCACCTCGGG
>JAQBAV010000146.1:0-4087 GCA_032126595.1 Candidatus Omnitrophota bacterium
GGTTTGTAACTGGTAATAATCTATGCGCATATTTAAAAAAGCAATAATTCTTGTTCTTGCAATCATCATAGCGGTAGGATCCTTCTATTTCTTCTATATGAGGCCTCGCCATGTTGTGCCTATATTGATGTATCATTCAGTTTCCAGAGATAAGTCCAGCTCTCTTAACGTGAGGCCTGAGAACTTTTCAAATCAAATGAGATATCTTGACAAGGCGGGATACGCAGTAATTACTCTTGACAGGTTAGTACAGGGGATAAAAAAGGGTGAAAAGTTCCCTCCTAGGACGGTGGTCGTCACTTTTGATGATGGGTTTGAGGACAATTATTTAAATGCCTTTCCCGTTCTTGCTAAATATAACATGCCGGCCATTATTTTTCTTATGACGGGCTATGTTGATCAGAAAGCAGGATATTTAACCTGGGATCAGGTAAAACTTATGATGCAAAATGATATAGATTTCGGAGGGCATACCCGAAGCGGAGTATATTTACCGTCAATTGACGATGAGAAAGAACTTTTTTCAGAAATCGAAGGCTCTAAGAGTGATCTGGAAAAGGAAACCGGGGAAAAAGTTAAATATTTCTGTTATCCCATAGGCGGCTTTAATGATAGGGTTAAAGAAGCCGTAAAGAAGTCTGGTTACGAAGGCGCATGTACAACCAATAGAGGCTTCGATAAATTAAACCAAGACGTGTATGAACTTAACAGGGTAAAAATTACAGATTCAGACACAAATAAACCCTTTCATTTTAAGGCAAAATTGTCAGGATATTATAATTTGTTTCGAAGTGAGAGAAAAGGGGATTAAATGGGTAACGACATTAGTTTTGATCCAAATTATGTTAAAGGGTTTGTCTCTCAAGATGAGTTAGATGAGATTTTCCCGGAAGTTCAAAAAGCTCATGACTTGCTTGAAAATAAGAACGGCCCGGGCAATGAGTTTCTTGGATGGATGGACCTTCCTGAAACTATAGATGAGGGTTTGCTTAGGGAAATCGAGGATACGGCCAGCGACATAAAATCAAAATCAGACGCACTTATATGTATAGGTATTGGAGGGTCTTATCTCGGCACAAGAGCCGCTATTGAACTGCTTTATCCGGAGTTTGCCAGGCAGAAAGTGTTTTTCGCAGGACACAATCTATCCGGTGAACATTTAAGAGAGCTAATAAATGAGCTTGAAGACAAAGATGTATGCGTCAATGTAATATCTAAGTCAGGAACTACCACTGAACCGGCTATAGCATTTAGAATAATAGAAGACTTTCTTATAAAGAAATACGGCACCGATGGGGCCAAGGATCGTATCATTTGTACGACTGACAGAAAAAAAGGCGCATTAAAGGCTATGGCTGATAAAAAAGGATACAAAACCTTTGTTATTCCTGATGACATAGGGGGAAGGTATTCAGTCCTGACTCCGGTGGGACTCCTGCCGATAGCTTGTGCGGACATAAACATAAGAGATTTAATAAAAGGCGCTAAGAGTCAGAGAGAAAGAAGTCTTGAATGTGATCTTGAAAAAAATATGAGTTATAAATATGCAGCTATTCGGAATATTCTTTATCGTAAGGGGAAAAGAATAGAGATACTTTCAGACTTTGATTATAAGATGTTCTTTTTGGGCGAGTGGTGGAGACAATTATTCGCTGAAAGTGAAGGTAAGGACTCAAAAGGCATTTTCCCCACTACATGTAATCTTACTACGGACCTACATTCTATAGGACAGTTGATTCAGCAGGGTGAGAGAAATATCTTTGAGACATTTCTTGTAGTTAAAAAGGAGGATACAACTTATGTTGTTCCGGAAAGTAAGGATAACCTAGACAAACTAAATTATCTGGCAGGAAAAGACCTGGATTTTATAAATAAAAGAGCTTATGACGCTACCAGTGAGGCGCACTTTGAGGGTGGCGTTCCTAATACTACCATTGTTATGCCCGAGAGGTCAGCCTTCTGCCTGGGGCAGCTTTTCTATTTCCTCGAAAAAACTGTCGCCATTTCCGGGTATCTCTCAGGCGTTAATCCTTTTGACCAGCCCGGAGTCGAAGCCTATAAAACTAAGATGTTCAAACTTCTCGGAAAACCGGGATATTAAGGGTGTCAAGGCTTCAGAATACCAATATGTAAGTACGAGGACGCTCTGATATTAAATAAGATAATTTAAACTCATGGCCATAACTTTTACTTTTTCAACTATTGCTATAGCTATTGGCAAGCTTTTCATACTCATGCTTACCGGGGCCATGCTTTACCATATAGGTCTAGTCAATGAAAAATTTGTCGATAGGCTTAGTCAATTGCTGGTAAGAATAATATTCCCCGCGCTTATAATTTCTAAAACCGTACAAAATTTCAGTTTTACAGCTTATGAATATTGGTGGACTTTTCCTCTTGCAGCTATTCTATTCTCACTGGTCGGGATGGCTATAGGCGGAGTTGCCTTTAAAGCTTTTAAAAATTTTGATTCAAAGAAAGAATTTATTTGCTCCTGCGGATTCCAGAATTGCGGGTATCTTCCGATGAGCTTAATAATATTTTCTTTTAGCGGGGTGTTGGCCGACAAGCTTTTGATATACACATTTCTTTTTATTCTTGGTTTTAATATATTAATGTGGTCTCTTGTTCCGCTTTTTCTTAAGGGAAACCTGAAAAAAGACTTTAAATTAAGCGTTCTTTTTAATGCGCCGGTAGTTGCCACTCTGTTTTCTCTTTTCTGGGTTGCTGTTTTTGGCAGGGGGACAATGCCTAAAATTGTCATGGATCCCATTACGCAGCTTGGGAATGCAGCTTTTCCAATAGCCATGCTAACCTTAGGAGCGTATTTGTATAAGCACCGGGCGTATCGCCCCGAGAACAAACTGCCTCTTTTTTCCGGCATTATTATTAAGCTTTTTTTGTTCCCTCTCATAGTGCTTGCAGTACTTGCCATGATACGGATCAACATAGATCAAAAGTTCTTTCTTTTCCTGCAGGCAGTGATGCCAACTGCGGTTTCTCTAGTGGTTATAGGTGGTTATACCGGCGCAGATAATAAGTTTTTCAGCACAATAATATTTTACACGCACATCATATCGATATTAAGCATACCGCTTTGGTTTGCTGTTTTTCAAGCAGTTATCCGGTAGGGGCTTTCCTTGACTTGAAGACATTAATGAGGTAAGTTCAGTAGGTATATAATATTAATTATAAGAGGAGAAATGTTATGTTAACCGGTGTTGTTTTATTTTTTTGCGGCATTTTAATAGCGTTATATCCACCACTATTATCAATTGTTGTAGCGATACTTTTGATTTTTACAGGCACCTTTATTTTTATGATAAGTTATAGAACAAGGCAAATGACGAAGACTTTTAAGGATCCTTTTTTGGACCTTTTCTTTAAAAAATAAAGGAGAGAAGCATGGCAGGAAGAAAATTGAAATCAGATGAGCTTAGAAGCATTTGCGATGCTTCCTCATTTCCCTTTAAAACAACCGGAGATTATGTTCTTGATCATGAACCGCCCCATCAGGAAAGAGGCGTAAGCGCAATAGATTTTGGGCTTAATCTGAAGTCGGATGGATACAATATTTTTGTATGCGGAGCTGCCGGTACAGGTCGTAATACCCAGGTAAATAAAGCTGTGAATGAGATCGCCTCAGGCCAGAAGACCTCGGATGACTGGGTCTATGTTTATAATTTTTCTCAAGAGGATGAACCGATAGCTATAAAGCTTCCCGCAGGAAGAGGAAGAATATTAAAAGCTGACATGGAAGAACTTATAGATGAACTAAAGATAGAGATACCCAAAGCTTTTGCAAGTGAGGATTACGAGACGCGTAAGCACGAACTTTTAAGGGACTATAAAAAACAAAGAGATGATACCCTTCAAGAAATAGAAGAAAAAGCTCATAAGGAAGGATTCGTTCTTAAGCAATCCGCTACTGGAGTTGTGCTAGCCCACAGAAGCGGCGACCAGCCTATGAGTACAGAGGAATATGAAAAGCTTTCAGACGGGGAAAAAGAAGAGAGTGAAAAAAAGAAGAACGAACTCCACATAAAGATAGAGCAGGTTCTTGGTGAAGTTCGAAATATGGAGAAGG
>JAQBAV010000147.1:0-3743 GCA_032126595.1 Candidatus Omnitrophota bacterium
CGTACACTTGCAAAGAAAGCTAGCGCAAAAATAGCTGATAAGAACGCAAGTGAAGCAGATGTTGCCTTAAAAGAGCTGGAGTCCAAGATGGATAGAGCTGCTAAAAATAATGTCATTAAAAAAAGTACTGCTTCCCGAAAAATATCAAGATTAAGAAAACAGTATAGCAAGATTGCAAAGTAGTTTGTAGTTGGAGGTTTGTGGTTAGAAGTTAGTTATGAGCCCGAGTTAAAAACTCGGGCTTTTTTATTGAATTAAGTTAACTAGAAGAGTTTCGATAGCAATGCCGGGAGTTTTGCGCCCCATTTTTAAATCTTTATCTGCTTCAAGCAGTAGCGTTAACCATTTTTCAATGCGTTTAATAGGATAACTTTTAGACTGGTCAACCAATCTTTTGGTGTAAGAGGCTGAATAGCCTAGCTCACTTGCAATCTGTCCGGTATTACAACCTTTACCGGAGAAGAGACTTATTTTCTGCATAATTCTTATATACCAACCAAGATACCCTATGATCTCCGAAGGTTGTTTTTTCTGACTATAAAGATCGTTAAGGATCCTAAATACCCAATCGGCATTACCCGCATTTATAGCATCGACCAGATCAAATACGGTATCTGTAACGCTTCTACCTATAAGCTCCTCTACGTCACTAGTGTCTATTCTCCTCCCGCCTGAGAATGAAACAAGCTTTTCAAGTTCTCCCTTTATCCCGGCAGTGTCGTCGCCCTTCAGTTCGGCTATAAGCTCCACAGCTTCTCTTGATATATCAATACCTTCTTTTTTGAAAAAGGATGGAATCCACTTTTTTATATCAAGAGGTGTTGGCTTATCGGCATTTATTAGATCCATCTCACAAGATATGTCTTTAAATAATTTACTTTTCTTAAATGAACTGTCTCCAGAGATAACTAGCACGCTGGTGTCGAACGGATTGGAAATATAAGACTTTATAAGTTCAGAGAAATCTTCTTGAGGCTTGGAAAGATCTTTTATGAGAATAACCCTTTTGTCTGCCAGAAATGGAAGGGTTCTTAAGGAGTCTGAGATTTGTTCTAACTCATCGACCCTAAAAACAGAAAGATTAAGATCTGTTTCATCTTGAGAAAGAAACTTATCTCTTATCTTATTCTCTTCTTTTGTGCGGATAAAAACATCGTCGCCGACTATGAGATAATTATTGGACATGACTTAAAATGGGTTGTGTTAGTGAAGGTGTTTGGATTGAATCTACCAGTTCTCAACCGTTCTTTCTACAAGACGCTTAGAGAGATCGCTAACAGCACTCGCCTGGGCCTCTGCTTCCGATTCCCTGTTGCGGCCTACAACATCATAGCTGGACTGGCCCATAAAACCCTTTTCTTCCCACATAAGCTCGCCAGTACGATTATTGTATAGCTCGACATTAACCCTGATCTCTAACCTATATTCTTCTATATCCCCGTTACTATTATAGCTAAGTGGAGATTGACTTACATCTACCAGCTGGCCCTTCATAAGAAGAGCGGCGTTATCTCTACTTTCAATATTGAGATGTCGATCATAAATGAAGGCATCGATCACGCCCCTGGTAATCTGTATTTCAAGACCGGGTCTGTAATAATAACTCATCCTTCGGTCTGACACTTCTTTGGCGGGATCTATTTTGTTCTCGAAGTTATCCACCCTTATTGAATCCATGTCGCTGGGCAAAAGTGCGCTTGTTGAGTAACCGCATCCGGTTAAGGCTATTAAAACTAGTGCTACGATGAAAATATTAATGGAACGCATTGTTATTTTACCCTCCCCTTGAGAACATCTATTCTTAGTTTTGCCTCATCTGCAGCAGAAGTACCGGGATACTTCTTAACAATATCTTTATAGTAGATTATGGCGCTTTTGTACTGTTTCTGTTTTTCATAAAATGAAGCCACCCCAAAATCGCTTCTTGCTTTTTTTGCCTTAAGTTCCTTTAGCATACTATCTGCTTCTTCCTGAATGGCCGGAATCGCTGTAGTTTTTACTATACGTTCGAATTTCTCAAGAGCTTCTTCAGTGTTCTCCTGATCATACTCAGGATCTTTTGAAGCCTCATACATTGTGTAAGCAACTTCGTATTTTGCTTCATCATTTAAGCTGCTGTCAGGATGGTCGTTTATTATTTTTTCATATGCATCTATGGCTTCACTATATTTGCTTGACCTTCTGTAGCAAGAAGCCATCTCAAATAGAGCCTTGTCGGCATAAGGACCAAAAGGGCTATTCTGAACTACTTTTTTGTATATCTCAATGGCTCTTTCCAGGGAAAGAGAGAGTTCAAGGTCCATAAGCTTAGGTTCTTCCTTATTCTGAAAAATCCCCGCTATGATGTATTCCTTACTAACTATCTCCTCCATCCTTTCGGTATAAGGATAGTTTTCTATGGTTTTCTGATAGTTTTGGTAAGCAAAATAATATTTCCCAAGCTCTTCAAAGGATTTTCCGGCATAATATTGAGCTTCGGGTGCAAGGTCAGAATCTTTATACGACGCTGTCAGTCTGACAAATTCATCTGCTGCGCGCTTAAAGTCCCCTTCCTTATAAAACTTCATTGCCCAATCAAACTGTTCCTCGGGGGTATCTTTTGCGGCGTATTTAGGATTGACGAATGTATTCTCCTTGGGCGTCCAAACCCAAAAAGCAGAGGCAATATTGCATGTAAGCACAAGAAATGTGATAGCGCCGGATAAAATTACAACAATTTTTTTCATTTATGTCCGTTCTGTAGATAGCATAGTTATATTGAATATAAATGGACTAACGAATTACGACATTGTATAACATAAAACGCGCCGTTGTCAATCTTCTTCGAAGACATGACAATGCGAATGAAATGACCAAATTAAAAGCGGCTAATCCTCTGTCGAGATCTCAGTCTTCATCTCAGTCGAATCATTAGAAGCTGTAGCAGCTTCTTCAGAGTCGTTGTAGAGATTAAGACTGTCAACATATTCCGAAATAAGCTCTTTGTCCTGTTTGGACATTTCTAAGAATTGGTTGCCTATTTCGTAATCGTTGCCCGAAGGAGATTTCTTGATCCATGCCACCTTTGAAATGGCTTTGACGGGCTTGGTAAACATAGGTATATCCAGCTCAAGAATAAGACGGCACGCCATAGAAATGAATTCTGAAGTTCTGAACCGTATACCGCCAGAACTCAGATTCTTGGTGAGCGAACTGGACCCTACACCACCAGCATTACCCCGTAAAGTACGATACTTTACAGGAACGTGGGTTTTCACCCTGTCGAATTTTCTTCTTTCTATTCCTTCTCCCACTTTCTACCTCCGTGTCTGTCGCTTTATAATATACCACATTTTTGCACGCTTTACAATCTTTAACTTTTCTTTTCTACTATTGCACAACCTTTATTGGCTGTTCCATTTGCATTGTAGCTCCTGTAAATTGTGCTCTATTTTCGTTTATAGCATTGTATTTAGAGGTAACCTCATCTACATCCTCGCCTTGCGGGATAGAGCTTTTAACTTCTGAAACTGTTGGCTCAGCAAATGATTCTTTGCTAAGCGCTATCTTGGAAATTTCTTTCTTCAGCACCTTATAATCGACAACTGTCTTCTCTATGCCTAAGGCGGCCGGAAGCGCCAGTTCAGGTTTTTCAGGAATTTCCTGCGTTACTAACGTCCCAGCTATTCCCGACAATGATGCTGTTATTAAATACGCGCTCGAATCAAAGTTACTCCCTGCAGAATATATATATGATGTCTGAT
>JAQBAV010000148.1:0-4445 GCA_032126595.1 Candidatus Omnitrophota bacterium
TCTTTTTTTAAAAATTTTTCAGATGGAATATACGATATTTCCGACGGAGACTTGGAAAAAGCAAAAACCAGGATATTAAAAGCGAGAGCGATATGGCCGGAATATTTCGGGACAGATTTTCTTTTGGCGAGACTCTATGAAGATACGGAAGACTATAAGCTATCGGCAAGGTTCTACAAAAGCTATCTAAATAAATTAAAAGCTTACTCGCAGGGCGAATACAGGGTTTCAGCTCAGCTTACAAGAAGCCTTACGCCGTACTCTGTTGAAAGCTATGAAGATGCCTATCTTTTAGTTAGAGAAAGGCTGCAAAATTACGGCATAGATATTAACAAAGTAAGGCCCGTTTATACCGTTCCTCCCTTTGTAATATTTTTGATTATTTTTATTCTCTCAGGAACGGTTTACGTAACAGTGGCTTATAAAGTTAGGCCTTATATAAAGCTTCAGCGGCGTATTAACAATCCTCCCGAAGGATTTTGGGTGTGCAAAAAGTGCGGAACAGACAACACTATCCTTCAAAAAGAATGCGAAAAATGCGGCGCACCTCCGGACAGTAAATAATGATGGATGAAAGGCTTCAAGTATGAACAGATGCATATATCCCGGACTCGAACAGTCCTCGCCCCAATTTATCGGGGCTGCGGAACTCGTTCGGGACACATTCATCTGTTCTTTTAAGAAGCGAATATTCACTGCACGGATAAATTAAATGGTTATAATTCGGAAACGAACCATATTATTAAGACAATGGGGTTCGTCTCTCTGGAATGCTCCAAAAACTTGTGACATGTGACTTTGTGTCTTTGTAACCGTACGACTTTACTATGGACTATAAAAAATTTTTTAATTTTTGTTATGGGTGCGAAACTTCACATGTTGCAGGCACTGCAATTATAAGCCCATTTTTATCCAGCGATATTTTTAAAAAACATTATGAGAATGTGAGTCCTTTTAAAGGACGCCTTTTTTCAGGATTCATAGCCGCAAGTATGGCCAGCCCGTTGATGTTTGTGCAAAGCGGTATGGGGGATAGGCTTACCGGAGACGCTGTAATGCTTCTTAGGGATACTAATATTGAAAGAATAATATTTCTGGGAGCGTGCGGAGGTTTTCGCGAAGCAAATATTGGAGATATAGTTCTGTGTGAGAATGCTTTTAATGGAGAGGGTTTTTCAAGATATCATTCAGGAGCGTTTACGATCGAAGATATATTTGTTCAGGGAGAACTGGTAGAAGCTAACACTGAATATACAAAAGAATTAGGGGATTTTCTTGATGCAAAAAAAGAGGGCGCTACACTTCGAAGAGGAAATGTATTTACTATAGGTTCCCTTTTAGCTGAAACCAGAGAAAATCTGCTGGACATAGAGAAGAGGGGATTTATCGGGATAGATATGGAGCTTTCAGCCGTTTTTCAGGCCGCTAAAAGTATTGGTAAGAGTGTGGCGGGTCTTGCCGTTGTAAGCGATCTTCCGATCACGCGTCCCATAAGCGAAGATTTGACCGATGAAGAAAATAAGTCATATAACGCTAGCATGAAAAGAGCGGTAAAATATTTAGCAGAATTTACTTCCGGGGGGAAAACATGAGCAAGAAGGCAATTATTTTTTTAGCGAACGGATTTGAAGAAATTGAGGCTGTGACAGTAATAGATATTTTGCGCCGCGCGGGGATTAACCTAACTATTGCTGGAGTTGGTAATAAAGAGGTGATTAGTTCCAGACAGCTAGTTATAAGGGCGGACGTTCTGGATGAAGAATGTGATCCTCACTTTGATGCGCTTATCCTGCCCGGAGGCATGCCCGGGGCTGAACACCTGGCATCTTCAAGCAAGGTAAAATCCATGATAAATTCCATGAATACTGAGGGTAAGATTATTGCCGCTATTTGTGCCTCACCTGCAATAGTTCTGGCTCCGATGAAAATACTTAACGGCAAAAAGGCTACATGTTTCCCGGGCATGGAAGAGGGTTTCACTTCCGAAACAAAATTTGTGGAAGAGAAAGTAGTGCAGGACGGGAACATTATTACAAGCCGCGGCGCCGGGACAGCAAGTGATTTTGCTTTTAAATTGGTTGAAAATTTAATAAGTAAAGATATGGCGGATTCTTTATGTGAGCAGATGCTTTTCTGTAAAGGAAGCTAACCCCTATGGGCTATCGAGCCTTCACCGAACTTATCTATAATCCTGTCTAAAGCTCTATGCAGGCTTTCATTCTTCATCTCTTTAGGATCATCATTAAATAGATCCTGCTCCCCGGCAGCATCAATCAGGTTCGACGCTCTTACCCCGAGAAGTCTTACAGCGTTTTTCTTTAGGTCAAACTTTTCAAGGCTTTTCATACAAGTTTCATAAATATCATTAACGAAGTTTGATGGAGAGGGGATGGTCGTACTTCTGGTAAATGTACTAAAGTCTGAAAAGCGTATCCTTAAAGTTATCGTGCGCCCCTTAAAATTGTCCTTGCGCAGACGGTGTGAAACTTTTTCACTTAAATACATTAAGGTGTCCATCATCAGGTCTTTGTCCTGAGTGTCTTTTTCAAAGGTATGTTCGTTGCCGATAGACTTTGTTATATCCCCTGCTTCAACTATTCTTGGATCGATGCCGTTGGCAAGCTCCCAGATATGCTCGCCATTTTTCCCGAAAAGCTGCGCAAGCATGCTAACGTCATGTTTTGCTATATCGCCCACATAGTGGATTCCGTACTTTTCAAGATGCTTTCTCGTTTTTTCACCGATACCCCATAGCTTTCCTACGGGAAGAGGCGAGAGAAACTGAAGAAGGGTATCCTTTGTTACAACTACAAGGCCATCCGGTTTTTCCAGGTCTGATGCTATCTTTGCCGTCATCATATTCGGCGCAAGGCCTATAGAGGCGGTAAGATCCAACTCTTTTTTAATGGTATTTTTTATCATGTTGCATGTTTCTACAGGTGTGCCGAAAAGGTGATGACTATGTGTAATATCCATAAAAGCCTCATCTATACCAACAGGCTCTATGTCAGGGGTAAACCTCTCAAGGATCTCAAAGATTTTGTAGGACTCATCCGCGTATTTCTGCATATCGACAGGTAAAAATATCCCATGAGGACATTTTCTGTAGGCGATAGAGATAGGCAGGGCAGAGTGGATTCCGTATTTGCGGGCTTCATATGAACACGTTGAGACAACTCCGCGCCCCGCGCCTTCCTTGGGGTCAGAGCCTACAATAACAGGTTTATCCCTATAAGCGGGGTTGTCGCGCTGCTCGACAGCGGCAAAAAAAGCGTCCATATCCATGTGGACTATATAACGTTCTTTAGAGCTCATGTTAGTATTATACAGGAAAAACCGGTGGTAGGGACGTTAATCTTTCTTTATCATATAAAGAAGACCGTCTTCTATTTTGTACATAAGGGGAACGACCATTATTTTCGGGTAGAGTGAGTTTAATCGCTCTGCTTCACTTAAGACAAAATCTATTTCATTATCTATCTCAAATGTGGGAGCAAACTTGTCAAAATGTTCCTCCGCCGCTTGTTTATCCCAACCGGCGCCTTCAACTAATCCTTTAATAAATTGTTCCCTGCGTGATGTAAGCTTAAGCATTCCGCATTCATTATGCCCGAGTAAAACAACGTGCCTTACCCCGCCGACGGAAATCGCATAGGATACCTTAAACTCGCTTTGGCGCATATTGGCCGCCCCTGTCCGGATGATATAAGAAAAGTTGTCAGGGATGTGAAGATGTTTACGATTATCCATACACATACCAACGAGAAGCTGAGGGTCGGAATAAACGTCCTCCGGATGCCCTAAATTATGGTATTCAAACAGAAGCCCGATAGGAGTGTCTTGATATTTGTCTGGAATATCTTTCTTTGAACGTACGGGAATTAAACGATTCATGGGATTAATTCTATCATACTTTGATGATATTTAAACTAAAAAAGGCCCACCATAAAGGTGGACCCTTTTTAAATATTGGCTCCACATTCCATGGATGCCCAAACTATTAATGTGATTGTATATAATACAATACATAATTGCAAGAAGAAAAACATCCATGTAGTAAGACAGGGAAGTGAAATGAGATCATAACTTATAGAGTGACAGCGAAGATAAGTTATAAGGTCGAATAGAATGCCGCATAATATTGAAGTTAGGGCGGTAGACTCGAAATTCCGATCTTAGCGAGGGGTCAAGGGGACTGCAGGTCCCTTGTGAAATTTTTCGAAAAGTTACTTCACGCACATAGCTTATATCTATTATTTACAATTTCTCTCCAAATAAACCGTGAATGCTGTTATCTTTATAATATAATTTTAAGTTCGGTTTTCTTTTATTCGGAAAGTTGAGTGCCCGATCCCCGTTCGTCCTCGCTGGGGCTCGGACTCACTACCACCACACGCTAGGCCGCTCGTTAGTAAGCCTGCGGCGAGGCGCAGACGCGTGAGGCT
>JAQBAV010000149.1:0-2549 GCA_032126595.1 Candidatus Omnitrophota bacterium
AAATTGGTTCTTACGTTCTGTATGACAGATGTAATTCTCTCTAGTCCCATACCTGTATCAATGTTATTATTTGGAAGCGGATCCAATGTGCCATCGGGTTTTCTCTCATATTGAGTGAAAACCAGGTTCCATATTTCAACGAACCTTCCGCAATCACATGCGGGTGAACAGTCTTTTTCTCCGCAGCCTACCGCCGGTCCCCAATCATAAAAGATCTCTGAGCACGGCCCGCACGGACCATTGGGCCCTTTGCTTGGGGCATCAGCCGGCCAAAAGTTATCATGCTCTCCGAGCCTGACTATTCTTTCTCGAGGGACGCCTATTTCTTTAAGCCATATGTTGTATGCTTCATCATCATCCTTATAAACAGATACCCAAAGTTTCCCTGCCGAGACCTTCAAGACTTTTGTCATGTATTCCCAGCCCCACTCTATGGCCTCTTTTTTAAAATAATCTCCGAATGAAAAGTTTCCAAGCATCTCAAAGAACGTATGATGCCTTGGGGTTCTCCCCACATTTTCAAGGTCACCGGTTCTCAGACATTTCTGGCAAGTAGTCGCCTTGGTAAAGGTAACATTCTTCCCCATGAACTGTTCCTTAAACTGGTTCATCCCCGCACCCGTAAATAAAAGAGTTGGGTCATTCTGGGGCACAAGAAGGTCACTTGAGACAACCTTATGCCCCTTTTTCTCGAAAAATTCCAGGAAACTTTTTCTTATTTCACTTAAAGTCATAATTGCCTTGGCATTTATAATGGCTGAGTAAGAGCCTTTATAACTTCACTCTCAATCTTACTCAAAATTTTAGGATTCTCCTTTAGATATATCCTGGCTTTTTCTTTGCCCTGACCGATCTTCTCTTCCCCGTAGGTTATCCATGAACCCGCCTTCTTCAAAATGCCTGCGGTCTCAGCCAGGTCAATGATGCTTGAAGATCGTGATATGCCTTCATCGAACATGATGTCAAACTCAGCTTGTCTGAAAGGTGCCGCAACCTTATTCTTAACAACTTTGGCTCTTACACGGTTGCCTACAACCTCCTCGCCCTTTTTAAGTGATGCGATACGTCTTAGGTCTATCCTTACAGAAGAATAAAACTTTAGCGCATTTCCTCCTGTAGTTGTTTCGGGGCTTCCAAACATTACACCTATCTTCATTCTGATCTGGTTGATAAATATTACGCAAGTCCTGCTCTTACTTATTACGCCGGTAAGTTTTCTAAGCGCCTGACTCATAAGACGAGCTTGAAGTCCTACGTGAGAGTCACCCATGTCGCCTTCAAGTTCTTTTCTGGGAGTAAGAGCAGCAACTGAATCTATAACTACAACATCTACAGCATTACTGCGAACTAATGTTTCAACTATCTCAAGGGCCTGTTCACCGCTATCCGGCTGTGAAATTAGCATGCTGTCCAGATTAACTCCGATTTTCTTGGCATATGTCGGGTCAAAAGCATGTTCAGCGTCTATAAAAGCAACTTCCCCGCCTGTCTTCTGAGCGCTGGCAATGATGCTAAGCGTGAGAGTTGTTTTGCCGCTTGATTCCGGCCCAAATATCTCTACTACCCTGCCTCTAGGAACCCCGCCCACGCCTAAAGCAAGATCTAAGCCAACAGAGCCGGTAGAAATAACATCGATTTTCTTATGCGCGCCTTCTGCCATTGTCATTATTGAGCCTTCACCAAAGTCTTTTTCAATCTTGCTTAGCGCCATTTTTAGGGCACTATTCTCGGTGGATGACTTTCCAGCGGTACTTTTTTCTTCGCCCTTGTCTTCACTCTTACTTTTCTCGTTCTTAGCCATGATACATACCTCCATATTATTTGTTATTAAACATAGTTATTTTAAAAATTATTCTCTATATTATACTTAATACCTAACTTTTTGCAACTAATTAGTCTTTTGAGGTCACCTGTCACCTGTCACCAAGTCACCTGTTTAATGACTTTATAAGCTTACATAAAATCTCCATAGAAAATTACCCGTCTCTTGACGTAAATTTTCTAATTTTTCATAAATATCTTTCTTTAAATATCCAATCTTTAAAGAAAAGGCTAATAGATACTCTACTTCTGCGATCGACCCTAGCGCTATGCTAATAAATCGCTTAAGCTCTTTTTTGCCCTGTCTACCCGTCCCTTCAACTATGTTTATTGCAACCGATAAGGCCGCTCTTCTCATTTGAGAAGTTATGCCATATATTTCCTCTCTTGGAAAGTTCTGTGTCTTCAAGTAAATCTCATAGGCAAGATTATCCGCTCTCTGCCATACAATAAGTTTTCTATATGCCTTTTCCATAACTTTTTCCTCCTAAGCCTACTCATACCCGGTGTCTTGGTGACCTGGTGACTCGGTGTCCTGGTGTCTTCGCAACATTGCAGCCTATATACATAGACACATTTTTCCCCTAAAAACTTTCAATTTTTTTAAAAAAATCTGGTTACTCGGTGACTTGGTGTCTTGGTGACCCGGTAACTTAAATTAGTTAACCTGTTACCGGTTAACCAGTTAAGGTGAACGGGCAACAGGAAAACAGGCTAACAGGCAACTA
>JAQBAV010000150.1:0-3328 GCA_032126595.1 Candidatus Omnitrophota bacterium
GTATTCTGCGAGCAGAAAAAAGGCGAAGTACAATCCATAGCCTATGAACTTTTAGGAAAAGGAAGAGAACTTGCGGATAAACTTGGAGTAAATCTTTGCGGCGTACTTCTGGGTGAAAAGATGGATGCTGCTGCAAAAGGCGTCATTGCCCGCGGCGCGGATAAAGTTTATGTGGTTGATTCCTCTAAGCTTAAAGCCTATCAGGACGATCCGTATACAAAAGTATTGACTGAGCTTGTTAAAAAATATAAACCAGAGATCGTGCTTTGCGGTGCATCTGTAATTGGTAGAAGCCTGATATCAAGAGTTGCTATTAAGGCGAATGCGGGACTAACCGCAGATTGCACAGGTCTTGATATAGATGATAAAGAGAAGATACTCCTCCAAACGCGTCCCGCTTTCGGTGGAAACATTATGGCAACTATTATCTCTCCTGACAATAGGCCTCAGATGGCTACAGTTCGCCATAAGGTTATGAAAGAAGCCGAAGTTGATAAGTCCCGTAAGGGTGAAATAATTAAAGAAGAGTTCTCTGAAGAGATATATTCTTCACGCAGCACTTTAATAGATATAGTTGAAGAGATAGAGGAAACAATCAATCTTGCTGAAGCTGATATTATCGTTTCAGGAGGAAGAGGTGTCGGGTCCAAAGAAAACTTCAGCATAGTTAGAGACTTAGCGCTTTCGTTTAATGGCGCAGTTGGTGCATCAAGATCCGCAGTAGACGCAGATTGGATTCCTTATTCACATCAGGTAGGGCAGACAGGTAAAACGGTGTGTCCGAAGCTTTATATTGCTTGTGGTATCAGCGGACAGATCCAACATCTTATAGGCATGAAGTCTTCTGATGTTATTGTTGCGATCAATAAAGACCCTGAGGCACCGATCTTTAAGGTTGCAACTTACGGAATAGTAGGGGACCTTTTTAAAATAGTACCACAGCTTACAAGTCAGTTTAAAGAAATACTTAAGTAATTAGTAACAACACAAGTAATTAATAGAGACACAAGAGTGGTAGGGGGTCGGATTTTCCGACCTCTTTTTTTATTTTCTCTTGACAACTACTATTCAGTTGGGTATACTTGCACAAAGATTATTAAACTTCTCTAAACCTATATAAAGGCACTTAAACTAGAACATTATGATGATGAACGAATTAAAGAAAAAGTACAATGTCCAAGAGGTAGCAGATCTATTAGGGCTATATCGGGGAACCGTAATCAATTACGAGAAAAAAAGCATTTTCCCTGAGCCCAAAAGAAACCCTATTAACGGATACAGGGAATATACCGAAGAAGACATTGAGAAACTTCGCGAAATAGTCGAAGGCGAACTATAAGATTTTATTCCTTACTCCGAACCGGGTTCGCCAGAACCGGGTTCGCGTGGAAGGGCAAATAAAAGGGAGAATATAATGCGTTTAAAAAGACTCGAAATGATTGGGTTCAAATCGTTTTTAAATAAGACGAAATTGAAGTTTGAATCCGGCGTAACCGGTATCGTTGGCCCTAATGGATGCGGTAAAAGTAATATTGTTGATGCCATTAAATGGGTTCTCGGAGAACAGTCAGTCAAAAGTATGCGTTCAAGTGCTATGCAGGATGTCATTTTTAATGGTACCGACAAACAGGATCCTGTTAGTATGGCGGAAGTAGCGATTACGCTTTCCAATGAAGATAGATCACTCCCATTAGATTACGATGAAGTTACTATAAGCCGCAGGCTTTTCCGTTCCGGAGAGAGTGAATACCTGTTAAATAAAACTCCTGTAAGACTCACCGACATAAGAAATATTCTCATGGGAACGGGTATCGGTACAAGTTCCTATTCAATAATTGAGCAAGGCAGGATGGACATGATCCTGTCTTCAAGGCCTGAAGACAGGAGATATGTATTTGAAGAAGCCAGCGGTATAACACGTTATAAATCTAAAAAAAGAGAAGCCCTGCTCAAGTTGGAGCATACACATGATAACCTTACTCGCATAAATGATATTGTCCGTGAAGTCGAGAGACAGATAAAGTCTATCGAACGACAAGCGCGTAAAGCTGAAAGATATAAGAGTAGATATGACGAGCTCAAAGATCTTGAAGTGAAATTATCATACAAAAAGTATCACGATCTTGCTAATAGCGATACCTCTATGGGAACGGAAGATAATAGCTTAAAAGAAATGACAGACGCTTTAAGAGTGCAGCTTGACGAGGCCACAGAAAGCCTTGCCAGAAAAAGATCCGAATTTAATAAACTTATCGAGGATCTTCAAGCTACACATAACGAAGTTTTGCGCCTGACCTCAGAGATCGACAAGAACGAGCTAAATATAAAGGTAAATGAAGAGAGGGTTTTTGAGCTTAGAAAATATATCGATAGATTAAATTGGGAAATTGACGATGTCGCGGGACGTAAGGAATCTTTATCCGGAAGAATAGGTACTTTAGAGGCCAGATTTCAGGAGGTTAGCAGCCGCCGGCAAGAGAAAGAGCATGAGTTTAATTCCTCGGAAGAAGTTATTCGCAATATAACCCAGTTAACGGAGCAGCTGAAGCAGGATCTTTCTTCAAGTCGGGAGAAGACAATTGACCTGGTTAGCGAGCAGACAAGATTTAAGAACGATCTTATAAGGATGAACGCTGACCTGCAGAACATGAAGTCACGCGAAAGAAGACTAAGACTGGAACAGAGTAACGTTGCTGTTGAAAAAGAATCTGTGGGCGGAGAACTTAAATCAATAGAAGAAAGAGTAAGCCAGGAGAAAATTAGAGTAGAAGAGAAAGCAAGAGATTTTCAGATATTTAATAATGAGTATATTTCAAGAGAGCAGGTTCTTTACACTCTCAAAGAAAAGAGAGCCGGAAAAGAAAAAAGGATAAATGAGATCATTCCGCGAAGAGAGTTTTTAGAGAAGCTTATTTCGGAGAGAGAAGGAATAAACGACAGCACAAAAGAGATAATGAAGCTTGTTGATGAAAGAGACGAACGTTTTATGGGCGTGCATGGGGTACTTTCTGAGATAATCAGCGTGGAAGAGAATTATGAAGAATCCATAGAACATCTTCTTGGTGAACTTTCTCAGGCAGTTGTAGTAGCTAACAGGGTTGTTGCAGATAACGTTGTAAATCATTTAAGGGAAAAGTCTTTGGGCAGCGTTAATTTCATTATACTCGATGAATTGGAGAATATGATGGAGTGGAAGGATGGGCCCTTTTCGACGAATGTCGTTCTTAATGATATAACTCATATACTAAAAGGTGAAGAAAACTACAAAAGAGCCATTAGAAATATGCTAAGTGATATATTCGTTTCTTCATCCGGAGAAGCCGCACGT
>JAQBAV010000151.1:0-6426 GCA_032126595.1 Candidatus Omnitrophota bacterium
ATATATGAAAGATCTTCTCATCGGCATATCTTTTACAGAAGGAATAAAGTAGAGATAGACAATTGTGATGATTAAAATTATCCAGGTTATTACACAGGTTATTACATACTTGGTATTCTTCATTTTTTATTCACTCTTAACAAAAAATCATTGAACATAAAAAGTATTCCAAGCCCCACTACCAGTAGAAGCAAACCCGCAATATCATGCACCCCTTCTGATATATGATCCATCTTATTTATGTCCGCAACTACTGCCAAAGTAACCAACCTTGCCACATTCATCAAGACTGCCAATAGGACGGAGAAGCAAAGAAGCACCGCTCTTTTCCAAATGCTTTTCTGGAGAATATAGCCAATAGCCAAAGATCCGACTATGAAAGTAATAAGCCCCCTTAGTCCCGAACATGGGTTCGCAACAATCAGCACAGTAGTGGGTAAGTTTATTATATTACCTTCCCTGGTAGCATTTATGCCTATAAGTTTTATAACAAAAAAGGATAGTTTTGTGCTGAAAAGTCTCAAACGAAATGTTAGGCTGGTATACACAAGCTGCGGCATGGGTATCATAAAAATTAGATAGAATACTGAAAAAGCTGTTTTCTTCATCATGCCCCATCCAGCATGTACAAAAACGAGTCCGAAAAGAATCACTACCATCGCGGAGCATTGCATAAAAAATTGATATCCCAACTTTGCTAGCACGAAAAAAGATGCTCCCATTAAAACTATCAAAATTCCCCATACTGAGCTTGTAAGCGATATTTTTTTTAGTTCTTCTCTTTTGCGCCATAGAAAAAAAACTGAGAGTAGCGGAATAATAAACCCGTGTGAATAATATGGATTGTCCATCCATTCCCGAATAAGCTGTGGGAATAGCGGGGCAAATAGCCCTAAATAAAGGATTGTACTTATCCCGATCGTAATAAAATTCATATTAAAAAAGTTTCTTTTCTAAATTTGTATGGTATAATTCTCTTATATCGAGGACAAAATAGAAAGCCCTCTCCTTTATTACAGTATAATGTTTTAAACCATTCAAGCAAGCTTATTTTGAGAAATTAAAAATAAAGAAGGACACTGATGGACAAGAAAAAACTTAATTTTAAAATAATAGCCTTAATTTCGGCAGCGACCTTTCTTGGGCTTCTAATCTTAACTGCCTTGACTGCTTCCCTCTTCCCTCAAACACGTTTCTCTATCGTAAAATACTTAAGTAAAGGTAGGGACATAAAGGAAAGAATAACTATCTATGAAAAATTTGCCGATAAATACAGCAGCTTTATTCCTGCCCGGCTTACGGCGGCTAAAGCAAATATGCAGTGGGGGTTTTTCTCGCCTGACAACACAGATTTTATCAATAAGGCTATTACACTTTACGGTGAAGTGCTAAAGAAGGATCCACAAAACAGAGAAGCTCTGCAGGACTTAGGGTTCATCTACTCCCAGCGGGAGGACTTTGATAAATCTAAAGAGTATTACACAAAATTAATCGAACTTGACCCAAAAAATTCATCGTATCAGCTTAATCTGGCCAGGCTTTATCTCCAGACAGATAAGCTCAATACGGCTCTTGAAAAAACGAAGGAAGCTTTGGATTTGGACGCCAATAACAATGAGGCCCATATGCTCAATGTTGCAATATATGAAAAAATGAACGACTTTGCATCCGCACTATATAGCTGTGAAAAGGCACTCTCAGGCTACACTGCCACCGGCAACAAGGATAAAGCTCTCTCTGCGCGCTTTCAACTCGGAAGATTATACCTTAAGGCTGGGCTTACTATACAAGCTATGCAGGAATATGAAAAAATAATTAAGGCCCGTCCCGATTTTCTTACTTCTTATGTAGTGCTTGCTGATACATATTTAAAATTAGGCATGCCTGATAAAAGCATTTCTCTTATACTTAACTCTCCCCTCAATCCTTTATTTTCCACAAGAGATGAGGTTTCAGTCGCAGTAAAGGCTCAATCATATTATGTACTGGGTCAGGCATACTTAAGAAAGTCTGATTATATTGCCGCAAGAACATACTTCAAAAAAGCTGAAGTTCTTGGCGTTGAGTTTAAACAAGGTTTTTTTGAAAATTTAGAAAATGTCATTACGCGCTCGGGTCAGGAAAAAGCATTGACTACATTGGGCTCCAAGAGCTCTCCTTACCCGGAAAGCTCTTATAAACCACAGTCTCCCTACCCAGAAGACGTATATGAAGCGCCAGAACGCGAGGGGATAGAAAAAACTCTAGATGACTACCGGCAGATGGTTCAAGAAATAGAAGAAGGAGAAGTTACTGTCAGCGAAGAAGTTGACCGATCTGAAATTGAAAGATCAATAGAAGAGCTTCAGGCAACAGCAAAAGAAGCCCAGGGAAGCTGGGCCCCTACCCAGCAGGACCAAGATAGAAGTGGAGTCGAAAAGATAATAAAGGAATATCAAACCTTAAAAGAGAAAACAAAAAAGGCTCCGGAAGGCGCTGAACAGAAAGAATAGGTGTAAATATGAAAAGAACATCAAAAATTCCATTAATAATCGTAGGTATTCTAATTGTTCTAGGGGTTGGAGCGGCATCCACATATCTCTGGATGGGCCGTGAAGTTAACCTTGAGGGATCTAATGTTATATTCATAACTGCCTCCAGCCTTAGGCCTGATCACCTGAGCTGTTACGGTTATGAACATATTGAAACGGGAGCCATAGACGGTCTTGCCGAAAAGGGAGTTTTATTTGAGAATGCTTACGCAAGCGTGCCCTCAAATCTATATGGTTATGCTTCGATCCTTACGGGTAAAAATGCCGGGGAAGTCATTATAAAGCGGGGGGATTATATAGATCTAGATCCTTCTTCTAGGCTTATAAGCGAATATTTAAGTGCACGTGGCTATGTTACTCTCGCTGTAACCTCCTCTATTATCCTATCAAGGGAAACCAATTTTAAAAAAGGTTTTGATATTTTTGACAATGTGCTTGACGGTCTTCCAAAGGAAGAATTCGACATGCGCATAGAAAAAGCGACTGACCGCGCTATTAAACTTCTTGAAGAAAAGTCTGAAGAAAAGAAACCGTTTTTCATGTGGATAGAATACTCTATTCCAAACTCTCCTAATAAAGTTCCTGATTCCTTTCAGCTGGGCGCGGGCGACCTCCCCTATGACCGAGAGGTATTATTTTTAAACCAGCAGGTTGCAAATATTACAGAGGCCTTAAAAAAACTTAATCTTGATAAAAAAACAATAGTTGTTTTCACTGCGGCAAACGGTACCTCATTTAATGAACATGATGAGGACCAATACGGTGTATTTATTTATGACTCGACTGTAAAAGTGCCTCTAATAATAAGCGCGCCTGGATTTAAACCTATAAAAACAGAGGCTCTCGCCTCTCTTACAGATGTGACCCCTACTGTGCTCGACCTGTTAAACGTAGATTACGATATGAACAATGTAGACGGCAAGAATCTTGCACCTGAATTTAAGGGTGAGACGCGTTCAAGGTTTCTTTATTTAGAGTCATTAATAGGCCGTGAAAGATTCGGATGGAGTCCGGTAGTAGGAATCGTAACCAGCGCTGGGTATAAATATATAGAACTTCCGGAACCTGAACTATACGATCTAGATAAAGATCCCTATGAACTTAAAAATATTGCTTTGGAAGAGGAAAAAAAAGCTTCAGGACTTAAGAAAACTCTGCTGGATTACTTAGGTAAAAATAGACCTGAGCTTTTAGGGGTAATAAATGCGGGGTCCGATCCTAAAACCGTTATATCGCTCATCCGGCCTCGTCAGTTCAAGACTAATAATATTGATTCTGTTATTGAGTATTACAGGCAGTTGCTTGAAAAAGACCCCGACAATAAAGCCTTTAAATTTGTTATTGCAAGACTGTATTTTCAGTTCAACAAATTAGAAAATGCCAGAGAAGAGCTTCTAAATCTTGTAGGACAAGATCCGGATAACAATAAAGCATGGGAAATGTTGGGGATGTGTTACACCAAAATGGAACAAAATGATAAGGCAAGTGAGTGCTATAAAAATGCTCTTGAGATTAACCCAAATATGCCCGTATCCTTAAATAACCTATCGTGGTATTACTCTGAAAATAACATTGATCTTGATAAGGCCTTAACTCTTGCCTTGAAAGCCAACGAACTTGCTCCCAACTTCCCCGCTTTTATGGACACTCTAGCTGAAGCTTACATTAAAACTGGAGAACCTGAAAAAGGCCTAGAGCTACTAAAAAAAGCAGTGGAGCTAGATCCTAAAAATGAAGGCCTAAAAGGTAATCTGGAAAAGTACTCTAAAGAATTTGGTAAAACTGGAGAATAATATGCCCAGGAAATACGAATCTATTAGAAACGAAGTTTTGAAAGACGTTGCTGAGCTTATGTGTACAGCAGCAAAAACCGCTCCCAAGACTCGCGGTAAAGATAATCTTGTTATCACCATCCTCACCAAAGAAGATATAAAGAAAGTTATCTCACGAATGAAGCTAATAGCCAAAAGAGATTCCAGACCAAGCTGCGAAAGAGACGCTGAAAACATCAAGAAGATAGATCAGATCGTTATTATAGCCACTAAGAAAGAATATCTAGGGCTTAACTGCGGCTTCTGCGGGTATAAAACTTGCAAGGACCTGGCTAAAACAAAAGGCGTATGCGCATATAACTCAATGGACTTGGGAATAGCTCTAGGAAGCTCCGCTAGTCTTGCAGCAAGACTTCACATAGATAATAGACTGATGTTTTCCATTGGGAAAGCCGCGCTTGAACTTGGCCTACTCGGAAAGAATGTTGTGCAAGCCATCGGCATTCCCCTCTCCGCTACTGGGAAAAATCCTTTTTTCGACAGATAAACATACAACCGTTTTGGCAAATTATTTCAATATTATGCTAAAAACGGTTTTGTCCATCTGGGGACAGGTGTAAGCATAAAAAAGGGACAGGTGTAGCCTTACGCCGAGAACCGTCCCAAATATAGTAGAAATTATTTCAGGCTCCCTTTAAAATAAAAAGACGGGTGCCATGTGTCTCGAGCGAGTTCCGCAGCCCCGCGACCCCGTTTCACGGGGTACCCATCGGGGCGAGGACTGTCCGAGCCAGAGATACATGGTATCTGTCATATGTCATATATAGAGAGAAAGCCTGAGACAAGAGCTCAGGCTTTCAAATAAGGTGAGAACTTTGTTATATATAAAACTAAAAGAATTTTTTTAACGCACCAAACCCTCCCATAATCATACTGAATATCAAAACAGTAGTTGGTTCGGGGATTGGGTTTGTTTCATTTAATGAAGTATAGGTCCTCCCGCCACCAGGAGTAGGTTTAACAAACGCCAGGTCACCAATGTCTGAGGTATTGATAGGTCCGCCTCCATTTGTGATCATTGAAGCATAAGCCTGACTTGGTCCAACGAGATCCTCCTGATTGTCATTTGCCTCTCATAGAAAAAGCCATCAAGATTGTATTTGGGTTCATAATAAAACGTTCCCCCAATACTTAAATTCGAGACTTCCGTAAATGGACCTCTCTCTGTCTGGAATCCAAATTCCTGCATATCTGACGGGTCCTCTGTAAACCCTGCTACAGCTATCGCAACCTGAGCAGTAGTATCCCCATTAGCCTGAACATACAAAATAGTTTCCCAGTTGTGGCCGCCTCCAGAACTAAAAATCGCGGAAAAATTGTAGGAACTTGGATCTGGAACCCATGTCTCTTGCGTTGAGTCATAAGTCCACGTACTTAAGTCCGTAAGCTCAGACGCATAACTCGCCCCCACACCACATACCGCTAGAACAAATACTGCTGCTAAAATAATAATCCACTTCTTCATTGTTCTCATCCCCACACACGGGAATTCCTTTTTCTCAAACATTCAAATATTCAAAAACCCATCTATATCAAAAAAATTTCTTCTTTATCATTCCAACTATCCCCAATATTCCGAACATTAAAACAGTAGTTGGTTCTGGTACTGGTTCGACTGGTGGACTCCATACTACAAGATTACCAGTTATCTCATTTCCGTCTCCAGCCCCTACGCCCCCTATAAATATGCGAACATCGCCAAAGTTTTCAAGCCAGTCCTGATAGGCTGGTAGACTAGTATCTGTTAGAAAAAATTCCCCAGACTCCGGCATAACTTCCATAACATATACGTTGCCTGAACTCGCTGGAGTACCAGACGCATATGCTGCAAAGTCTAGAGTTAATTTCTTAGGATACCCAATGCCACCTTCACCCTCCCAAGCAATAGAGTAATCAAGACCTGCGGGATTAGATTGTTCACTAACCTCTATTGGTATATTATTAGTATCCGGTAGATTATATTGGGTGTACGCCGTAAAAGTCAGGTTAGGATCTGTGAGATTGCTTAATGACACACCAATATAACTAGTAGTTGATGATTCAGAATAAACATAAATATTTCC
>JAQBAV010000152.1:0-10923 GCA_032126595.1 Candidatus Omnitrophota bacterium
TCTACCTTCCCCCTACACACTTCTTATACGCCTCAAACGCCCGGTATGAACTTCTTACCATAGGTCCTGAAAGTACCGCCTTAAAACCCATATTCTTTGCTACGTCTTCCAAGGAGGAAAATTCTTGAAGCGTATAATATTTCTTTACCGGACAATGATCCTTTGTCGGTCTTAAGTATTGACCGATATATAAAATACTGACCCCGGCGCACTTTAGGTCTTCAAGGGTCTTGTATATATCTTCTTCTTTTTCTCCAAGACCTACCATAATTGATGATTTTACTGGTTTATTTCCGCCCTTACTTAGGAATTTGAGAACCTTTATTGACCTATCATAATCTGCTCTGGGTCTGACATCTTTATACAGCGATCTTGGCATCTCGATATTATGCCCTATTACATCAGCGCCTGAGAGAACAATCCTATCCAAAAGTTCCTCGCTTCCATTAAAGTCCGGAATTAGAAGCTCTACCAACGTATCTGTATTGCTCTTTTTTATAGAGCTGACTGTACTCGCGAATTGTTCCGCCCCTTGATCCGGTAAATCATCTCTTGTTACAGATGTAATAACTACATATTTTGCGCCTAATTTTTGAACTGCTTCGGCTATTCTTTTAGGCTCAGTCGGATCCACTTTCCTGGGATTGTCATCACCGATATTGCAAAACCGGCAAGCTCTTGTGCAAACATCGCCGAGAATCATAAAGGTTATATGTTTCTTTTCCCAGCATTCACCTTTATTGGGACATGCGGCAGACACGCAAACGCTGTTAAGGGAAAGCTCTTCTGTAAGCTCTTTAACAGCATTAAAGCTCTCATCCCACGAAACCTTTCCTCGTATCCAGCTTGGTGTTTTCATAGGGCTATTGTAAGGCGTACTCACAAAAGATTCAAGGGTTTAACAAAAACCGGGTTTGCGGTATGTCCGCAAACCCGGTTTATCTTTTGACTTGTGTCTTATGACTATTAGCACTCCATCTCTGACAACCCCTTGTATAGCTTAGTTTGTCTATCAATTATCTTCTGTGCTTTATCGAGAAGATCCTTTGCTCTTTCCGGGTCTTTCTTCTTAAGCACATTATACCTATTCTCGTTGTAGATATAGTCCTCAAGTTTTATGCTTGGAGCCTTGCTGTCAAGCTGAAGCGGATTCTTACCTTCAGCACATAAGGCTGGATTATATCTAAATAACGGCCAGTGGCCCGAATCAACAGCTTTCTTCTGTTCATCGTTTCCATGAATAAGATTAAAGCCGTGAGCGATACAATGAGAGTAGGCAATTATTATTGAGGGCCCGTCATACTTTTCGGCTTCTGTAAATGCCTTAAGTGTCTGCATGGGATTTGCGCCCATGGCGACCTTCGCAACATAAATATATCCGTAACTCATCGAAATAAGACCCAGGTCTTTTTTTCCTATCGGTTTGCCGCTTGCGGCGAACTTTGCTACGGCTCCCATAGGCGTTGATTTTGAGGCCTGTCCGCCCGTATTTGAGTAAACTTCGGTATCAAGGACCAGGACGTTCACATTTCTTCCTGAAGCAAGAACGTGATCAAGTCCGCCGTAACCTATATCGTATGCCCAGCCGTCTCCGCCAAGCGCCCATACTGATTTTTTAATAAAGTAATCGGCGACTGACAGGAGTTCCTTACAGGTCTCGCAGTCACATTTTTCTAGAAGTTTTTTAAGCGCGATTACTCTTGTTCTTTGCTGTTCTATTCCGTCCTGAGTTGATTGGTCGGCTGACTTTATTTCTTCTAAAAGTTTATTAACTTCGGAAGACCCCTTACATCCTTCGCCTTTAAGTATCCTGTCGGCCAACTCATTAGCGTATACGGAATACTTATCGACCGTAAGCCTCATGCCGTAGGCTATTTCGGCGTTATCCTCAAATAAAGAGTTGTTCCACACCGGACCTCTTCCGTCTTCCCTCTTACAGTACGGGGTTGTAGGAAGGTTTCCGCCGTAAATGGACGAGCATCCCGTCGCGTTGGCAATGATGGCCCTGTCTCCGAATAGCTGAGTAAGAAGTTTTACATAGCTTGTTTCACCGCAGCCGGCGCAAGCCCCGGAATACTCAAACAAAGGTCGTACAAACTGTATGCCGTTCATAGTGTTCTGGTTAACGAATTCTTTATCGGTTTCGGGAAGATTGTGGAAAAACTCGAGATTCTTCGCTTCAGTCTCCCTTAGTTCTTCCTGAGGCTCCATCTTTATAGCTTCTTTGGCTTTCATCGGACAATACTCTACACATACGCCGCAGCCGGTACAGTCTTCCGGAGCGATCTGAAGAGTATATGCATAGCCTTCTTTTGCCTTTGGTTTTAACGAGGAGTGTTTAAAGGTTTTTGGCGCTCCTTTTAAAAGATCCTCTTTATAAACCTTTGCTCGTATTACAGCGTGCGGACAGAGCATCGTACACTTACCACACTGTATGCATGTCTCAGTGTTCCAGACGGGTATATTTGTAGCGATATTCCTCTTTTCATACTGCGTGGTAGCAGTCGGCCACGTACCATCGGCCGGCATTTCGGATACCTTTATCTTTTCGCCCTCACCCATCATTATTTTAGCGGTAACATTTTTGACAAATTCCGGAGCGTCTTTAGGTACATTGGTGTTTTCTTCTATCTTTCCTTCAAACTTCTCAGGCACCTTAACTTCTTCGATCTTATCAAGCGCCATATCAACAACCTTTATGTTCATCTCAACGACCTTGTCGCCCTTTTTGCCGTACGTTTTTTTGATGGCATCCTTGATGGCTTCAATAGCGATTTTTTCATCAATAACTTTAGAGATCTTGAAGAACGCGGTCTGCATTATTACATTGATTCTTCCGCCAAGGCCTACCTCCTCGGCTATTTTTACAGCATCAATTACGTAAAACTTGAGTTTCTTGTCAATGATCTGTTTCTGAACTTTAGCCGGTAAATTTTCCCAGATGGTTGACTTATCATGTGGAGAAGTAAGAAGGAACGTTCCTCCTTCTACTACGTTCTTAAGCATGTCGTATTTTTCAAGGAACGAGGAATTGTGACATGCCAGAAAATTCGCCCTGGTGATGAGGTAAGGACTCTTAATCGGTTTTTTCCCGAATCTCAGGTGCGATACGGTAACCGCTCCGGCCTTTTTAGAGTCATACACAAAGTAGGCTTGAGTATTATTGTCGGTTTCATCGGCGATGATCTTGATAGAGTTTTTGTTAGCCCCTACTGTACCGTCGGCCCCGAGACCGTAAAACATGGCTCTATAAATGTCTTCACTTTCGGTTGAAAAAGAAGGATCAAATTCAAGGCTTGAGCCGGTTACATCATCTTCTATGCCTGCGGTAAAGTGGTTCTTAGGTTTTTTATTGTTTAGATTATCATAAACGGCCTTGATCATAGCGGGCGTGAATTCAGCTGAACCCAAACCATACCTGCCGCCAACAACTGTCGGATATTCTTTGAAGTTGGTTATGCCTTCCTGCATGGCTTCGCCTATAGCGGTTCTTATGTCTTCATAGAGAGGCTCGCCAAGCGCGCCCGGCTCTTTAGTTCTATCCAGAACAGCAATAGACTTAACTGTCTTAGGAAGTGCATTTACAAATGCCTTGGTGTCAAAAGGCCTGTAGAGTCTGACTTGAACGAGGCCAACCTTTTCACCTTTTGCATTAAGGTATTCAACTGTCTCCTGGACTGTCTGAGAGCCTGAACCCATAATTATGATTATCTTTTCTGCATCCGGCGCACCGTAGTAATCAAATAGCTTATACTGTCTGCCGGTAATTTTAGCGAATTTATCCATCGCTTTCTGAACGATCGACGGACAAGCCTGATAGTATTTATTTACTGATTCTCTTCCCTGAAAATATACATCGGGGTTTTGGCTGGTTCCGCGAAGAGACGGTCTTTCGGGGTTAAGGCCCCATTTGCGATGCCTGTATATAAGTTCCTGATCCATCATCTTCTTCATATCATCATAGCTGACTTCTTCTATCTTCTGTATCTCGTGGGATATCCTGAAGCCTTCAAAGAAATGTAAGAAAGGTATTCTTGACTCCAGAGTGGCTGCCTGGCTGATCAAAGCAAAGTCCATCGCTTCCTGTACGCTGCTGGAAGCGATCATTCCCCAGCCTGTAGCCCTTGCAGCCATAACATCAGAATGATCTCCGAATATCGAAAGAGCCTGACAAGCTAAAGATCTTGCCGCAATATGAAATACCGTCGGTGTGAGTTCTCCGGCTATCTTATACATGTTAGGTATCATAAGAAGCAGGCCCTGAGAAGCCGTAAAAGTAGTTGTGAGGGCCCCCGTTGTTAACGCGCCATGAACTGCGCCTGAAGCTCCACCTTCTGACTGAAGCTCAACAACCTCTGGAACCGTGCCCCATATATTCCTCTCTCCCCTTGCGCTCTTCTCGTCCGATATCTCCCCCATCGGAGTAGAGGGCGTTATGGGATAGATTGCAATAACTTCATTTGTTGCATGCGCCACATGAGCGACCGCGCTGTTTCCATCGTGAGGAACCATCTTACCAGCCATTTATAAACCTCCTGTTTGATAAAAATTATAGGTAGTTATTATTAATAGTACTGTTGAAGGCAATTATTGTACCACAAGAGGAATGGATTGTTAAGGGGTTATTTGACAAAAAAGGGCGATTCTTTTAAAAAGAACCGCCCTTTTTTAATGGATTTACTGCTCGTAACTGCTATTTAGTCTCTTTGGTTCCGCCTTCAAGAGCCATGTAAAAACCCATAAAAGCAACCATCATAACTATCGGTATATACGACTGTATGGCTGAATTAACTATAGCTACAACAACCTGGCTTATAGCTGCCCCGAGCGGAATAGTAATTATGCCCACCAAAAAGCCTATAACCAAAGATATAAGCAGGCTTATGATAAGCAAGACCATGAATAGTCCTAAGGTTCTTAAGAAGTTATCTTTTGCTACTTGAACGCCTTTTTTGAGCGCGGCAAAAGGACCAACATCTTCTATAACAACGATGTAAATAGGATACACTAAAAGTGTGATAACTATGATTGCAACAGCTGTAACTATAGCAGCTACTATGGCTCTTGTCACAACGTTATCACCCATAAGAAGAACACCCGCGGAAAGAAGACTAAGTACAAGAACTATACCCACCGCGATCAAAACATATAGAAGTAACAGCCCTAAAATGCGAACATAGAATTTTTTACCATTAGAGGTAAACTGAGCAAGACTTGATGTCGCAGTTTTAAGCTGGTCTTTAACTGTTCCCAGTGCCCCACCCTGCAAGAAGATGAAGATCAGAAAAAACAAAATACTTGAGATAATCGATACTGCGATTATGCCTGGCTGTCCCGCACGTGCCGGATCCGCCAAAGGAAGGCTTATTAGTCCTATCACAACGTTAAATACAAAAAACACCAGGACCACATTCATCAGCTTAGATGTAAGGCCGAATCCTTTCTTTACAGCTTCCAGAATACCCATACTTACCTCCTTTTAGAAAATATCATAAGATTAAAAGCATATTAGAAATTCTATTTCAGAATAATAGTATAATGATAATACACACATAGTCAAGCTTTAAGCAGTTTGGCGCCCCTCAAAAGCCCTCTGAAGCGTTGCAACATCCGCATATTCAAGACTTGCCCCAACAGGAACTCCCCTAGCTAAACGTGATACCTTGATTTTTGACGGTTTTAAGAGTTCAAAAAGGTAAAGTGCCGTAGTCTCTCCTTCAGTGGTAAAATCTGTTGCTATAATAACCTCTTTTATGCCCTCTTTTTTCACCCTTAAAATAAGATCGTCTATCTTAAGATCATCCGGGCCAACCCCATCAATTGGAGAGATCTCCCCTAGCAAAACATGATATAACCCGCCATAAATATTGCACTTTTCCATAGTTATCACGCCGCTTGGCGAATCAACCACACAGATTTTTGACGTGTCCCGCGAAGTATCTGCGCATATATGACAAATTTCCTTATCGCTAAGATTGTTGCACTTCTTACAAAATCTGACATTCCCCTTAACCTCTTGAATAGACCTCAAAAGTGAATTAATATCTTGGTCGGATGCTTGAAGGATATGAAATGTTAATCTCTGGGCGCTTCGCTCTCCTATGCCCGGCATCTTACTGAACTCTTCTATAAGCTTCATCATGGGTCTGGGGAGGCCTTTTGTCATCTGCTATCCTCCGATATATCACGAACAACATGTCCTCCGAAAATATCTATGGCCTTTTCTATGATGGGTTTTGCCTGGGCCTTCTCTTCTTCCTTTCTTACGTCATCTGCTTCTCGCTCCGGAGAACTTCCCCCTAAAAATTCAAGAATGGTAAAGTCTACCCTCACCTGGTGGCCCGTTACTGCCTTAACAGCCTCTTCTACCACTTTTACGTTATCTCCGGCTTCAAGAGCTTCTTTATAAAACGCGTGATCCTTGTCGAACCCTATAACAATCCTGTTAGGAGTAAATTCTGTGACCTTGGCGGGCCCTAAGAAAGTAAATATCGACATCTTTTCATTCTTGATGTGGCCCAGAACGGCCTTCCACTGGTACTGAAGAGCTTCAAAATCCATAGATTTTGATTCTATATCATCATTTTCTATATCATCATTAGAATTTTTTATGGGTTCTTTTTGTATAAGATTTTTTCGCCCGGGCGCTGCTTGGGGAGCAGGCTCCACATAGGTCTGGCCTGAATTATTGGGCGCAAAACCTTCCATTTTTTCAAGGCGTTCCATTATCTCAGGCAAGGCCATAACCGCCTGGCGCCTTGTAAGCCTTATGAGAGTTATCTCAAGGGGGGCCCTTACAAACATTGTGCTTTTCATAAGATTCAGGCTGTTTGAAAGATTCTGCAGAATATATAAGATTTCCTCAAGACTTACTTTTTCGAGCTGCTTTTTAAACCTTTCCAATTCATCCTCAGAAAAAGCCATATCTGAAGTGGGTTTTCCCGCACTCTTTAAAATCATAAGGTCGCGAAAGTGGCCTATAAGATTATTGGTGATAAAAACCGGGTCCTTCCCGCTATTAATAAGTTCGTCCAATGCTTGCGCTACTTTTTTGGACTGGCAATCTATTACTGCATCCGTAAGTTCAAAAACTTTATCTTTCTGTACCATCCCCAATAGCTCTATAACATCTTCCGAAGTTATCTTCTTATCTGAAAAAGACATCATCTGGTCTAGAATAACCTGTGAATCTCTTAAGCTCCCGTCGGCACTGCGTGATATCAAAAGAGCTGCTTTCTCCTCAATATCGACCTTCTCCTTTTTTGCTATGTCCATTAAGCAGTCATATATAACTTTTGGGGGTATTCTTTTAAAGTCAAATCTCTGACAGCGCGACATGATAGTAGCTAACACCTTATGAGGTTCGGTGGTCGCAAAAATAAATTTGACATGCCTGGGTGGTTCTTCAAGTGTTTTTAAGAGGGCATTGAAAGCTTCCTGCGTAAGCATGTGAACTTCATCTATGATATATATCTTATAGTCGCCCTTAGAGGGTAAGAACTTTACGTTTTCACGAAGGGTTCGGATCTCATCAATACCTCTATTTGAAGCGCCGTCTATTTCAAGAACATCTATACTGCTCCCCTGTGATATCTCCCTGCATGAAGCGCATTCATTGCACGGTCTTTCTTTCAGGGGTTTTTCGCAATTAAGTGTTTTAGCAAGTACTCGTGCTACCGAAGTTTTTCCAATACCCCTCGGACCGCAAAAAACATAAGCATTTGCTATGCGCCCTTGTGAGATAGCATTTTTTAATGTCCTTGTAGCGGCTTCCTGCCCTATAACATCATCAAAAACTTGTGGTCTATATTTTTGAGCTAATACCTGGTATGACATTTTCATCCTTTTTTTCGTCTTATAACTTATAGCTTACGGCTTATAGCTTTTATAATGTTCGATCATCCTATTATACATAAGATCTCTATCAATGTAAGCACCTATTAATTTTCCATTGTTTCCCTGGGCTCCTCTTACAGGTCCAGGTCCCGGTCCCATAGGCGCAGGTTGCGGGCCTATGCCTCCGGAGGCGACAATGCCGACTATTGAACATTCAGCTTTCCACCGATCAAAAGATTGGCTAATAGCTTTAGCTGCAGCTCTAAGAACGCCTCTTACGTCTACACTTTTCCCGGGGGCCCGATAAAGCATGTAGCTATACAGAGCTTCTTCGGTCATTGTGCTATCTCCACTTGAAGAACCAGAATCTAAAGCAACTGGAAGATTCTGACACGGTGGAAGAGTAATAACGGTATTGACTCCTTGGGGAAACGAAATGTTCTCATTCCTATACTCTTTTTGCCATTTACGCATACCGTTAGCTACCGCCCCTGCAACTGCTCTAATAATGGCAATATAGTCCTGGGACTTATTCTTTCTATCAAAAGACTCCATTATAAGCGGCAAGGTTAATGGGTTTCCTCTCATATCACCCGGAAGAAGCAATCCTTGAGAGCCTTCCACATTTATATCTTTTATTATAACCCCGTCTTGCCACTTCTTCCATCCATCATAAGTAACGGAGGAAATGTCTCTGGCGAACTGCTCTTTTGTCTCATCCTCAAAAAAAATGTTGTCAGGACCATTCTCTGCTGTAGCGATATCAGAGATAGCTGCGATCGCTATAAATAGGAGTGCTATCTTAACTGAAGATCTCAAAATATTGTTCACTTATGCCTTCCCGTGTCCAGTTGCGCCTTATTTTCTTATTTAACGACACAACTTTATTTCTGCTCCTATTTTCATTTTTATTAATTTCCCTTCAAGGGATTAATTTGTTACATGAACATAGCTGCGGCACCGAATACGCCGACGTCTTTTTTTAGTTCCGCCTGTACGATTGGTGTCTTTTTAGCGTAGATATTTATAGAGGAAGAAATTGCTGCTTTTCTTATTTCCGCAAAAAGAAGCTCTCCTATAGAAGATACCCCGCCGCCGATAACAATTATGTCGGGGTCGAGAAGATTTATCATACTCCCCAGCCAAATACCCAAAATTCTTCCCTCTTCTTTAATAACGTCTATGGCGAGTTTATCCTTTTTCCTGGCAGCTTCTCCGACCGTTATCATGGAAATTTTATCAAGATCGCCTTCTACCATATCGGTGATAATTGTCTTCCTGTATGATTTTTCTTTAAGTATCTTTTTTAAGCGCTTTACGGTACCCGGTCCGGAGGCTAAAGCCTCTATATGTCCCGCTCCGCCGCATGCGCAAGTAGCGTCTTTTGCGTCATAGTTTATTGTTACGTGTCCGCCTTCGCCGGCCATACCGTTTTTTCCATGGTATATTTTTCCGTCTATGATTATTGCGGTACCTATACCCGTACTTACCGTTACATAAAAAACGTTTTTATAGCCCTTGGCTCTTCCCCATATTACTTCCGCCAGGCCTGCCGCATTGGCGTCATTTTCAAGAATAGTTTTCTTGTTGAATTTTTTTCTCAAAAGCTCCGCCAGGGGCACCTCTCTCCATCCATGGAGATTGGGTGGATTATGGACTATGCCTTTAATGGGGTCAAGTGGTCCCGGAGCACACACACCTATACCTACTATGTCTTTCTTTTTTACTTCGCTGATTTTTAGAAGATCGTCGATGGACTGGTAAACCTGATTAAGTGAAACCTTAACGCCCTCTTTAGAGCGCGTGGGAAGTACAACTTTTTTAATAAGATTCCCGCTCTTGTCGACCATACCTGTGGCTATTTTTGTGCCACCAATATCAACGCCTATGATATATTTTTTCATAATACTTCCTTTTTTTACTCTAAAAATGAGGAACAGCTGGTATTATAACACCGGGTAAGCTATATATCAAATATTAGTGGTTCATAGAAGACTTCTTCTGCAGGACGCTATAAGCTACCAGCACTATCAGAACGATTGAGCTTGCCACCCCTATCCATCCGGGAAAAAGCATCTTTTCATGTATTACATATTTAAGCTCTTCCGGCTGAAAAAACTTCCACACCCCATCCAATAGATATCCTAATAGCACGCTGCAGACAGCAATCGAAGAAAGATAGATCGCAAGTGCTTTTTTGCCCATGTTTTTAGATATAATCATCATTGTCACGATATTTGTAGCAGGCCCCGCAACTAGAAAAACAAAAGCAGCACCGGGATTCATTCCTTTAAGCATGAGGGCAGCAGCTATAGGTATGGATGCAGTCGCGCATACGTACATGGGAATCCCTATTACTAACATGGCTACCATAGCTTTAAATCCTGAACCTAAATATGTGCGAATAAATTCTTCCGGCATAAAAAATGTAATAATGCCTCCTATTAGAATACCCAATAAAAGTGCGCCGCCGGAGTCTTTAATTAAATCTACGAAGGCATAGCGAAACATACCTTTTATTTTGTCTATAAGGCTGTGCTCATGTTCTTTATGTCCTTCGGCCTCACACATCTTACACTTAGGTGCTTCTTCCTTTTTAAGAGGTTCCTCCTTTTTTAGTAATAAATTTGCCAAGAGTCCCGAAATGACTCCCGTCACAAAAGAGGCAAGTATTCTATATATCGTAAAGATTCCTCCTAGTAGAGCGTATGTCGCCGCTATGGAATCAACTCCAGAGGTAGGGGTTGAAATAAGAAATGAAAGTACTGCGCCCTTTGAAGCCCCCTCTTTTCTTAGGGACATGGCAGCGGGTATAACGCCACAAGAGCAAAGCGGCAAGGGTATACCGAATAACGCGGCTTTAATGACAGAGAATATATTGTTTTTTCCTAGATGTCTTGCAACTGTTTCCGGACGGAAAAAGATATGAAGCAAACCCGCGAATGTAAAACCGAATAAAAGGTAGGGTGACATTTTATTAAGGAGAATGTAAGACTCTTTAATAACTCCGGTAAATATGTCTATAAATGTCATTTGAACACCTCCCAAGTTTCTCTACGTTCATTTACTACGTTCATTTAAATATCA
>JAQBAV010000153.1:0-10153 GCA_032126595.1 Candidatus Omnitrophota bacterium
AGATACGTCCTAATGCTGTTGTAGGGTTTGGAGGATACTCCTCAGGCAGCGCTAGTCTGTGCGCAAAACTATTTGGTATTCCTGTTCTTATCCATGAACAAAATGTTATTCCGGGAAGGGCCAATAAAATACTTGCTAAATTAGTAGATAAAATAGCGATCAGTTTTGAGGGTGGAGCCGAATACTTTGATGTAAATAAGGAAAAAATAGTTTTCACAGGAAACCCCCTAAGAGAGGATATGCTTTCAGGAGACAAAAAAGAAGCACTATCCCGCATGGGACTTTCCCCTGAAAAGGCTACCGTGCTTGTTATGGGAGGCAGTCAAGGGTCAACAGCCCTTAATAATACAGTTTCCAGAACTCTTTTAGATATTAAGGAGAAAAAAAGTTTAGACATACAATTCGTTCATTTGACCGGAAAAAAAGATTATGATAGTATTAAAGAGTTTTATAAAGAGCATGGACTTTCCGGCAGGGTATATGATTTCCTGGATAGGATAGACGATGCTTATGCGGTAAGCGATATAGCTGTTTCCAGAAGCGGTGCAGCAGCGGTTTTTGAACTTGCGTCGTATGCCCGACCTATGATACTTGTGCCGTACCCAAATTCTAAGAACAACCAAAGGTCGAACGCTATATATTTTTCAGAAAAAGGCGCTGCGCTTTACAGGGAAGAAAAAGATTTCACCACTCAAAATTTAGAGGAGGATATTGCGAGTCTTTTAACCGATGGCGAAAAACACCGAAAAATGTCAGATGCCGCTTTTATGTTAAGCAAAAATGATGCGGGAGAAATCCTGGCGAAAGAAGTAATAGCTCTGGCAAGAGGAAAAAGATTGAAAGTTGGTAGTTAGTGGTTGGTAGTTGGTAGTTAGTAGTTGGTAGTTTGTAGTTGGGAAATTAAAATTAACCAACTTCTAACTTCAAATTTCAAACTACAAGGACATGACATTTGACCATTATGAATTATAAAAAAATACATTTTATTGGTGTTGGAGGCATAGGCATGAGCGCGCTTGCTCAAGTTTGCCTTACGAAGGGATGTCAGGTTTCGGGGTCAGATCTTTTTCTAAACAATCTTACGGATGAACTGGAAAAAGAGGGAGCTTTGATCTATTCAGGACACGCTTCAAGCAATGTGCCCAATGATGCGGATCTTGTGGTTAAGTCCACATGTATACGCAATGATAATCCGGAAATTATCCAAGCTAAAGATTTAGAAATAAACATTATTCCTAGGAGTGATCTATTAAAAATGCTCATGAAGGATCATATCCAGTCAGTTGCTGTTACAGGAACCCACGGAAAGACGACAACAAGCGCCCTAATCTCGCATATTACTGAATATTGCGGTAAGAGGCCGACTATCGCAGTTGGAGGAGAGATCGGCAATATTGGTAGTAACGCTAAGTTTGGGGACAGCGGACTAATGGTGGCAGAGGTAGATGAAAGCGACGGGCACTTTAAGGGAGTTGAATCCACGTATGCTCTTATCACCAACATAGAGCGGGAACATATGGAGCACTATGATGATTTTAATGCTGTTCTTAATGCATATGGTGAATTTATTTCAAATATAGCCAAAGATGGGGTTTTATTTTTTAATGGCGGCGATCCGGTTCTTTCAGAGTTAGCTCTAAAACGGCATGGGAAAAGAATAGATTTTGGTATGGCCCCGGAAAGAGAAGTGTCCTGCAAAAATATTGAATGCGCCAAAAGCATAGAATTCGATCTCGTTCTTCATGGCAAGACCTTGGGAAGAGCAAAAAGCTCTCTTATAGGAAAGCACAATGTTATGAATATTACCGGAGCCATAGCTGTGTGTCTTGAGCTTGGGCTCGAGTTTAATGATATATGCAACGCTCTTAAGGTGTTTGGAGGAGTTAAAAGGCGTTTTGAGAGAGTCGGCAGGGTGGATTCTATTGAAGTTATTGAAGATTATGCACATCATCCGACTGAGATATCATCCACAATTAGAGCTGCGAAAGATTACGGCACAGGAAGAGTTATAACAGTTTTTCAGCCACATCGTTATTCAAGAACAAGGGACTTGGCCGAGGAGTTTCACAAATGCTTTTATGATTCAGATATTTTAATACTTACCGATATTTATTCGGCGTATGAAGACACATTAGAAAAAACAAGTACAGGTGAGATTCTCAAGGGAATAGATAAAAATAGATTCGAAAGCCTTGAGCTTATCGATAAAGAAAATATTCCCGAGTATGTTTCAGGTATCGTTAAGGACAATGACATAGTTCTTGTGCTTGGAGCGGGAGATATAAGAGAGATCGCCATGCCGATAGTTGAAAGAATTAAAAAGGCGCGCAAGACACATGCTAAATGAAAAATTAAAAAATGAAGTAACTGAAATTTGCGGCAGGACCGGGAGCCGAATCCGTTTTAATGAACCGCTTGACGCGCATAGTACGATCTCGATAGGTTCAAGCGCGGATATGTGGATTGTGCCTAAAGATAGTGATTCAGCAAAAGAAATAATAGGTTATTTGAAAAAGTTTGGGATAAAGATATTTATTCTAGGCAATGGCAGTAATGTCTTAATGCCCGATGAACCATTTTCCGGAGCAATTATCAATCTTTCAAGTGATTATTTTACTCGCGTAGAGTTTAGCGGGAATGAAGTAGCGTGCACATCAGGAGTCAAGCTCCCGGAGTTTGTATCTCTTTTGGCTGAAAAAGGACTTTCAGGGATGGAGGGGCTTGTAGGTATTCCGGCGACTATAGGAGGCGCAATATATTTAAACGCAGGCTACCTAACGACTATAAGCGACCATCTTACAAGGGTTAGAGTTCTAAGAGGCGGCAAAGTAGAATGGATAGATAAGGAGGATATCAAGTTTTCTTATAGAAACTCTTCCCTAAACAGAGAGGATGTAGTGCTAGAAGCGATTTTCAGTTTAGAAAAAGCATCTTCGGATGAGATTAAAAATAAAATTAAAGAGAATATGGCTGATAAGATAAATAAACAGCCTCTAAAGGAAAAAAGTTTAGGCTGCGCATTTAAAAATCCCGAAGGGCACAAAAGTGCCGAACTCATAGATAAAGCGGGATTAAAGGGGCGGCGTGTTGGGGACGCTAAAGTTTCAGAAAAACATGCCAACTTCATCATTAATATCGGAAAGGCTACCCAGGCTGACTATGTTTCCCTTATGGAAGTAGTTAAGAAAGAAGTGAAAGAAAAATTTAAGGTAGAATTAGAGTCCGAAATAGAGATATTAAAAAACTAAAAATGAGAAATTTGAAATGTCAGAATTAGATAATTTGAAACAGTATAAAATAGGCATCTTAGCCGGCGGGACTTCAAACGAGAGGGAAATTAGTCTTAAAAGCGGAGGGGCTGTTTTCGATGCGCTGTCCGATAAAGGGCTTAATATAAAGCTCATAGACATCAAGGATGCGGGTTCATGGGCGGATAATCTGAATATAGATATTGCATTTTTAGCCCTTCATGGAACTTTTGGAGAAGATGGAACAGTTCAGAGGATCTTGGAAGAAAAAGGCATACTTTATACCGGTTCCGGACCCGAAGCATCACGTATGGCGCTCGACAAAATAAGCTCAAAGAAGAAATTTATCGAACAGGGTCTATTAACTCCGGAATATATAGTTTTAGAAGACGGCACCAGCCTTATTTTTGAGAATATTTGGTTTCCGTGCGTAGTAAAACCGCGCTGGGAAGGTTCAAGTATAGGACTTTCTATCGTAAGCTCTAGAGAAGAAATATCCGAAGCCATAACGGAAGCCGCTAAATTCGGAAAGGAAATTATTATAGAGAAATTTATTAGCGGCAAGGAAGTGACAGTAGGAGTTCTTGGAGACAGGGCTTTGCCCGTTGTTGAAATAGTTCCAGAAGGCTCACATTATGACTATAACGCAAAATACCATTCTTCCGGTACAAGATATATAGTTCCGGCTGAAATTGATAAACTTTATACTAAAAGAGTCCAGGAAGCCGGTATTAAAGCGCACAAGGCTCTAGGGTGCGAGGGTTTCTCCAGGGTAGATATAAGGTTGACAGATGACGGCGAGCCGTATATCCTTGAAGTCAACACGATCCCGGGTCTTACTAAGAGAAGTCTCCTGCCAATGGCGGCCCGAGCAGAAGGTATTGATTTTGATAAGTTATGTTTAAGAATATTAAGCGATACTGTTAATAGTAAGTAGCTTAAAAAAGAGAGGAGTTAAGGTGGCAAAAAAAAGAGGAATAAAAAAGACAACCAGAAGAAAAAAAAGTAATAGTTCTTTCTGGAACATATTTAGGAATAAAGTCTTTCTGAGCGTAGTTACAATGTTAATTATTGGGGGAGGACTTTTTTATGGTCTTAAATATTTTTTTCTAAACAGCAAATTTTTTGCCATAAAAGAAGTGGCAATAAATGAAGAGATACGCAGTTCTTTTAGCGACGAACAGAAGAGACTTAATAGCGAGTATAAAGGCCTTAATATTTTCAACGTAAATTTAAAGGTTGTCCGGGCTAAAGTTATAGACCGCCATCCACACCTTAGAAAGGTTGAAGTGACGAGAGTCTTCCCGGACAAATTGGAAGTAAACATCATTACCCGAGAACCCGCTGCCTACATAGGTTCAGGCGGAGGTCTTGCAATAGATAAAGAAGGTATAGTCTTGTCGAGGGGGGAGAGCTCGAGGGGCCTAGTTACAATTAAAGGTATAAGCTTCTTTCTTGTTGTACCTTCCAGGGGGGAAAGGATCGATAATCCCGCGCTAGATAATGCCCTTATTTTAATTGAGGGGCTAAACAAAAGGAGTCTTGTTAAAAACTACAACATAGATTCAGTAGATATTTCCGACAGGAACAATTTAGTTATTACCTCGAGTGGTGTAAGGATTAAAATGGGCGAGGATGACTTTACCTGGAAAATAAATCGTCTGGCCGAGATATTAAGAGATCCAAATATAAATCTTAAAGGGATAAACTATATAGACCTTAGGTTTGAAAATGCAGTAATTTCACCTAAATAGGGAATTAAATGTCAAAAACTTTTGCGGCTCTTAATGCCAGATCAAATGAGATAGCCCTAGTTGCAGGGCGGTGGAACAAAAGCGGGGACTATGCTATAGAAGGCTTCTCTAGAAGTCCATCCAGGGGAATTAATAAGGGAGTTGTGACGGACGTTGCCATGGCTACTGATTCCATAGCCCAGGCCCTGGAAAAACTTAGAGAGAAAACAGGCAAAAAGATCCATGAGGTCTATGCGGGCATAAGCTCTTCTTCAATAGACATCATTCCCTCTAGAGGCGTAGTTGTGCTTTCTAAGTATGGGAGGGAAGTTACAACAAGAGATATAGCAAAGTGCATAAAGGTTGGCTCTATAGTTAAGCTGCCCCTTGAAAAAGAAGCACTGCATAGAGTTGTAAATGGTTTTACTCTTGATGATGAAAAAAGGATGAAAAATCCTATGAACCTTGAGGGGGTCAAGCTCTCCGCGGAACTTGATATAATAACCATAAATTCAACAGTCTTGAGAAATCTGACAAAAAGTATAAATCTTGCAGGCTACACTTGCTCGGGGTTTGTGTTCACGGGCTTTGCTTCCGCGCTAAGAATTTTGAGCAAAGAGGATAAAGAAGAAGGCGCGGTTCTTCTTGATATTGGGGAAGATCTGACAGAGATGCTGATTTTTGATAAAGACATCTTAATAGACTGTAAAGCATTCAACATAGGAACAAAAGATTTAGTTTCTAGAATAAGCGGTATAGATAAGAATAAAGTAAATTATCTTTGTTCGAAACTTTTTAAACAAAAGTCATGGAGTAATTCCCGCAGGGTTGTTATAGCAGGCGAGGGTGCGTTGGCGGAGAACTTGATAGAGAGCTTTGAAGAGGCGCTTTACTCTGAAGTAAAAGCAGGTACGTGCAGTATAAAACCTTTTGAGGATTTGCCGGCAGATCGCATCGGTTATGCCAGCTGTTTAGGTATTCTAGATCATTTTCATGAACAAGAGCTCGAAAAAAGACACGCCGGCAATATCGCCAAAAGAGCCGTAAACCGCATCCTATCCTTTATAGACAGCTACTTTTAAGTTTTCCGCACAAGATCTCCAATCAATTCCTAAGTATAGTTAAGATATAAAAAATCTATATATGGGCATATTGTGTATACTCCGTTGTTATGTTAAAATAAACGTAGTTAAAATACAATAACCCATATATAGAGGAAAATTACTATGATAAGGAATCTTAAAAGAACTCTTTTTATGCGCACAGTTATATTTCTAACAGTTAGCTTTTTCCTATTAAATAGTCTTGCTGTTGCCGGGAAAATCTCACCTTTTCATTCCAGGAACTCTCAAGGATTTAAACTTGCCGTAGAGCCACTATCCAGTAATGACATCAGTAAGGTACCTGCTGAGTTTATGCTTGTGTGGAGAGCTCTGGAAAAGACGATCTCAGAAGGGGCTGAAGTTGATGCAAATAGTAAGATTGAAGGTCTTGTAAATTGGCTTAAGGGCGAACAGTTACATTTTGTGCAATATGGCAACGAAGTTTTCATTTATGACGCCTCAGGCTATTTAATAAGATTTTACGATGCCGAAAATCCTACTCTAGGAAATCTATTTGCAGGTGAAGCTTTAAAATCATTAGTACATTCATCTGAATCCAAGACCTCCGCAAACAAAGTAGAGATATATAAGACCTCCGGCAGTTTACCGGTAAACCATAACCCGGCACTCCTTTTTGATCATATTATTGAGAAAGCGGGATTGCAGGATGTGGTTGATCTTCAAGTTGGCGAATTTCCACTTAGAACTCCTGATGAACATGCAATATGCGCCCTGCAACCCGATGGAACGCTTATTGTCCACACTTTGTTTTTAGATGATCATAAAAAGATTAGAGAATCCGGCCTAGGTTTTCCTTATACATTCAGTGATGGCGAAACGCGCTGGATAGATATTGCCAACTCTATAGTTTACAGGGTTGCAATGCATGAGTTTAAGTTAGACGGAAGACAGGGGCACGGACACGGCTATCTTGATGAAAATGGCGAGTTTCAGATTTCTTATGATGAAGAAAAAGCAAATACTGTTGGAAGAAGATACAGCACAGTAGATGATGCTGCATATCTATGGTATTTACATTCCTATAAAGAAACTGATGAAATTAAATACGATAATAAAAAATTCAAAGAGCGAATAAACTGGATCTTTTACGACGACTCCGAAGTCGCTAAAAAGGCAAGAGGATATTTCCCCTCTTTAGTTAAAAACGAAGAAAAGCGCGAAGAGGCCATACGTCTTGCACTTTTAATAAATGAAGCATTTTTTGCAAAACGTCGCGAAGCGGGGTTTGAAGTTTTCGTGGGACGTGACGAGAAGAAGTTTAAGTCAGGGCACTATCGTTATCTGGAAAAGGGAAGCGTGTTTGCTGAAGGTGACGAGAGTAAGCTGCCCGAGGAGGTCCTCGAGTCAGAGCCTTTTTATGCGCCGCATATTTTCCATAGAAATAAACCCGAAAGAGAACTTAATGAGCGCGCGGCAGAGAAAAACGCTGCTATAGACTACCAGAAGGATATTGCTGAAGTTATTGCGCGCCTCGATTCGATATTAGCCAGGTATAAACTTACAGGAAGAGATCAGGAAAGAAAAAGCTTGGAATCCATGACTAGTGTTTTGTTGGATGACTTAAGAGCATTGTATAAAAGCATGCCTGTAAAAATATATGAAGATAGAAAATACAATTATTATATTAACCTGCTTAAAGAGCTAAGAAAAAGAAGGGATAAAATCTATAGAGGTCTTGATAAGGCCGACGATAAGAATGATGTTAAAAAGCTTAGAGAGCTCAATCTTCAGGCCATCAGAATTAATAGAGACGTATTAAAACTTCAGATAATGATGGTAGGGTATAATCTTATCGGGCGTTCAAAGCAGGACCAGATCGGCCTAAGGATCGGGATTATTAGATCCTTATTAATTGGGGCGTATAACAGCGCAAAACTTCTGGAAGAAGAGCTTGATTATAGAGCGCAGAGACTAGCGGCTCAAGTCAAAAAAAGAGAGATTGAAACAACTGATTGGGATGGAAATATTGTTAGAACCTTCAGGCTCGGAACGTTTGATATAGAAGTGCTTCCTGCCGAGGCAGATGACGTAGAACCCAGAGTAATAATGAAGCAGCAAAGATGGATAAATGTTAATACTCATCTTGAGACAATAAGACTAAGTGTTAAGAAGGGTGAAATTAAAAAGGCTCTGGAAAAACTGGATCTACTAATCAAGCTTTACAATGTATGGCATATAGTTGTAAACGAAACATATAAAGATATCACAGTAGACCTAAAAGCTATAAGGGATGTTATAAAAGGTCTTCCCGATGCTCATGCTCCGCCAGCGGAGCTTATTCAGGATGTAAAAGGCAGAGTTGAAGCACTTAAACTAAAGATTAAACATCCAAAACAAAGAGTTTGGATGGATATAACTTATTCAGATTTAGTAAAATCTTTCCGAAGTAAACTACATACGATTTTAGAAAGCTATCCCTTTGAATATGCTCGTATACTCAGGAATAGGGCTGACCTTAATCATTATAATGAAAAAATCGATACCGCAGTCAGTAATAATGGAATTTCAAAACGTAACTTAAAAACAATATTAGCCGGACTTCAAAGAGTGCAAGAATGGGCAGACGGAGGGTTTGTCCGCGAAAAACAGACCACGGCAATCGACCTAAAACCGGCTATTACAATACTTGAAGGAACTCAAGAAAGCGGAATTTTTGATTCTAACCAATTTACAAAAGTTAAACATTACATTGAGGTTTCTCATGCTTCACTAGTTAAGCGTCTTGATGATGTCGACAGGATAGTCGGACATGAAAAGCGTAGAGCCGCAGAGCTTTTTTCTCAGATAAGAGATGAAGATATTACAACGAGAATGCAGAAAATTGATCAGAATGTAGATGGTGAAAACTTCGAAGCAGCTCTTGAAACTTTGGATGAGGTGAGAGAGACATATTTTGATAAGAGCTTAGCAGAACCCGGATATATAAGGATAGAGCACAACATAAGACTCCTTGCCAATATCTTTCGAGGCGCATTAAAAAGAAAACCTTCTATTGAAGTTGTAGACAAGATCCATGAGGCTCTTGACCTAGTAAAAGAAGACATACAGCATAAGAATTCTTTTAGAATAACCGTTTATCTAGAAGAAAAAAATGAGGCAAAACATTATTTTATTAATCCTGGGACAACTCTATTGGGACTAATAAGAATTCTTAAGCGAGATCCTGAAAAAGTTAAAGCGAATGTCGGGAGTGGTGGATGGGTATCCATAGATAAGTTGAGTAAAATTAGACTTACTGACGAAAAACAGGTCAGAATCGCTCCTAAGTCTTCAGGTAGTGAAGTTAGGGCGTCAGGCGGAGAAGGAATTAAGGGTAAGGGGCCTGGAACTTCAGGCTATGAAGAAAAAGGTGGTGTTATAACTACGGGCCTTAATGAATATGTAGATTCAAACCAGGAATTCTTAAGTGCATTTTTAAATAAAACAGAAGAACCCGTACTATTGAGGATCCCCGTTGAAATACTCGAAGTCTTAAGCATAAAAGCTGAAGAACATGGCGGTAAGCCGGATATGTATACGGGATTTTTGCAGGCCTTGCAGGATTCTGACAAGGGAGTGGTTGAATTGTTTTCTGTTCAAAAACCTTCTAAGAAAGATTTTGATTACGCGCACTATGGGCTTAAAAAACACGAATTTGGATATGATAGAACAAAATCAAATACCATTACTTTTATGGTTACTTTTTCCAACGAGGACGATATGCAGTATGGGGATATTATAGAGAGAATCGGGTTTGACTCTCAAAGTATGGCTCCGGGCCCACGTACCATTATTATGCCGGTTGGACTTTATGGAAAAGGAGAAGACTTATCAGGACTTATTAGAAGTAGCGTACTAGGTTTGAGAATGGTAGAAATTGCCCGCAAAGAGATGACCGCAAGCGACGCATTCGTTAAAGAGACCTTAGACCAATTTAGAATGCTTTGCGGTAAAACCACCGGTGAAGACTTCGACCTGAGAGAAGAGGATCTAGTAAGGTTAGCAACAGGACGAATAGGAGATGTTATTAGGACCCTTAAGAAGATGGTCAGGCTGCTTCCGATTTTAC
>JAQBAV010000154.1:0-3826 GCA_032126595.1 Candidatus Omnitrophota bacterium
GGGGTTGGTCCAACCCCGGCTTGGAACAAGGTTATAAACCTAAAAATTGTATAGCAAGCCCCGAAAGGCATATAGTTGCGCCAGCTAAGGCATGTGTGTAACGCTCTAACTTGCCTAGTGGAAACAGTTTAATGCCGAAAGATGAAACTAAAACGATCGTCATCATGGTCCCTATAGTCACGGTACCGAATATCAGAGTTACCATAAATAAACCTGTCAGGCTGCTTTTTGCGGCCGGATACATAAGTATGGGAATAAGCGGTTCGCACGGGCCCAATACAAAAATGGTGAAAAGTATCCATGGCGTGATATTGCTTTTTGCCTCATGCACATGAGCGTGCTCACCGGAATGTGCATGGATGTGCGTATGTCCGTCAGCATCTTTATGCGGATGGAGATGTTTATGGGGCTTATTCCTTATGGCCTGACGAACTCCCCAGAGAAAATAAGCAAAACCAAATCCTATTAAAGCCCAGGCAGCAAGGTTTCCTCTGAAGGCTTCAAAAGCTTCAAGCTTCATAATAGCTATACCTAATGCAACACCAATAAAGCCTAGAACAACTGAACTCATTATGTGTCCTAAGCCGCATAAAAATGTTATGAAGGCAGTTTTTCTTAAGGACCAGTTTCTTGCCTTGCCCATAACAACAAAGGGAAGATAGTGATCAGGGCCAAAAACCGTATGAAAAAATCCGATCGATGCCGCGGTTATGTATAGAATCATTAGTTCCTTTGTCATAATCGTTTCCCCTTTAAAAATCCTGCCGTTATATTGAGCGCTACAGGTCAACCCTTCCTCTTAAACCATAAACAAATATCGGCCTGTCTTTTTTCTCTCCGAGGTTCGTACCTCCGCCGTTAGCGTCCCATATAACCTGCATGTCCGGACTTATCGTAAGATGTTTGTTTATTTTAAAAGCATAATATGCCTCAAGGTGGGATTCAATTTTATGAAATTCGTTCATATCGCTATAGTCGTCTCCCGGAATAGCCTGCCCAAAACCCACACCGATCACGTCCTCCGGCCTCTTCCAGTATTCTCCGATCATCTGACCGCCAATACTCCACGCAAAGGCTATATTACTGAGACTTGGGTCCTGCCAGCCAGCCCTTGCGAAAACACCATAAATGTCCGTCAGCTTTTGGTCGGCGCTTAGACCGAAACCAAAATTGCCCCTATCAAGCTCGCCCGGAGTTTTGATTTTCGGAACCGCCAGATTGTTGTACCAAAAGTACATTCTGTAATTCCCATCCCATTTTTCTTTGTCATATCCGAAGGCGTCCGCCGGAGTAAAATTAACCTGTGCGGCAATAAACGGGTTTTTAACTATATTCTCCCACTGATCGTTGGCATCCATGTAGACCACTGTAGCGTCAAGATAAGGCAGTACAGTGTCGGGGTCGATATAAACACGGCCGCCTATAGAGTGCTCCACGGGCCATGTTATGGCGTCGGAGTGATTGAACATGTGCCCAAGAAACTGTGTTGCGTCGTCACTTGCATATTCATTACCGTCAATATAGCTGCTTCCATCGATCTTACCCGCCGTAATTGTAACTTGTTTGTTGAATAAATACTGCTCATACCATACCTCTCTTGCGCGCGGTGTTGAATTAGTATCAAACCAGTTATTGTTAACGGGGCTAAACACATCTAATTCATCCGTAATAGTGTTGCCGGAACCGCCTTCAAAATGAATGTAAGCTCTTCCAAAATCACCGAATTTTCTTGAAATATCGAAATCATACTTGTATGACCCGTCAAATCTTGACTCTGCGCCATCGGTGGCGATGCTATTATTGGCGTTGGGAGTCCCCTGACCGATAAAAGTTGCTCCCGCCCCGATATCAAGACATGCGGCGGTACCGAGCCTTTCCAGCCTTCTTCTTATGTCTTTTGCCAGCTCGTCATTTTCTACAATTTCCCCATCTTCAGCCCCGGGTGCTTTTTCTTTGGGGCCCATATGATACTCACAATACCGCTCTTCCATCTGGTCTATCTTTTCGCCCTGCGCCTTTACTATTTTTTTCAGATCCCGTATCTCTTTGAGAAGCTCCTCATTGGTCGGCATATCCGCCGCAGATACTACGCTGGAAAATGCAAATAGAAAGACTGTTACTAAAAGAACAAATTTTTTTATCTTTCCTAAAAACATAACCCCCCCCCCTTACTCTTTTATTATTTTCCTTACCTCTTCCATTATCGATGGAATTTTGTTTTTTATTAAGTCCGATAATTCCAAATTGAACGATGTGTCTTCGGGCTGAACGGCGACTATTTTTATTTCCTGCTTCATCTCCAGCTTTTCGGCTAATGTCAGCGTCTCAAGAAGCGCCATGCCGTGTGTTGAAAACTTGTCATTAAAATCGGCTTTTTTTATTTCGGACAGATCTAAAACCCTTATGGTTCCGGGCTTTTCGTTCATGTTAGCGGCGTCAATGATTATCACGAGGTCATTATCGTGAAAATATTTTAATAGATCCATTCCGGAGATATCCCCGCCATGAAGCCTTATTTCCGGCGGAAAGTTTTCTTTCTCCAGCTCGTCTATTACTCTCGGCCCGACCCCGTCATCACCCATAAGAATAGAACCAACGCCAACAATCAATATTTTCTTCATAACTAATGCTTTCCCGGTTTACCAGCTTACCGGCCGGGTCGGTGACCGACCCGGCCGGTAAGTAGTGGTTATCCTACGAACTTGACGTCCAGCATATGCGCTGAACATGAAATACAAGGGTCGTACGCTCTTACGAGCATCTCTGAAAGAAGGGTGATCTCTTCTTTACTCTTATCAAGCACTTCGGGAACAAGCTTCTGCATATCCAGATCAAGGTTAGCATAGTTCTGGTTTGTCGGTATGCTGCAATTTGCTTTTTCAACTATACCCTTTTCATTTATTGTGTAGTCATGCATCAGCATACCTCTTGGAACTTCAACACAACCTACGCCGGTTCCCGCTTTCACCTTGAGAGACTTTATTTCGTCCTTGGTCGGCCATGAAGTCACTACATCGGTGTAATCAACGCCATTTTCTAAGAAGTGGTCAATGATCCTGATGGAGTCATATGTACAGTGTGCAATTTCAATAACCTGAGCAACTGTATTCATAAAGGTGTTATAACAAGGTGTTTTAAAACCAAGCGCTTCTGCAACACCCTTAGCTTCATCGTTAAGCTTGTCATAGTTGATGTTGATCCTCGCAAGAGCTCCTACCATGTAAGAGCCTCTCTTATTTTTTGAATACTTCGCCGTTGACTGTGGTACATGGAACTCATGTATGACTTCCGCATAATCTCTTGGCTTTATTTTTTTACCGGCGAGATCAGTAGTTGTAATATCTCCTTCGTAGAAAGCGTACTCGTTGTCCATTGTAAGAGCTACGTATTCGGTTTCTCTTTCAAATGTTGGAAGAGTCAGCGTCTTAACTAGTTCAACTGTAGCTGTAAGATCATCTACCTGAGATAAAAGTATGCTCTTCATTTCCTCGAGCTCTTTTTTTGTGGGAAGTTTTGTCCATCCTCTTGGGCAACATGTTATAGGATGTGTGTGGCGCCCCGCCATAATAGTACAGAGGTCGTTGTACTGACTCTTCATTCTAAGCGCCCTTAAGACAACATCCTTGTGCGATGCGACAAGCGGAAGTACGCTCGGTACGCCAAGGGCATCCGGGGCAACAAGAAAATACGCGTGCAATAAATGGCTGTCGAGCGTTTCATAGTGGAGAAGAAGTTTCCTGAAAAGCTTTGTCTGCTCGCTCACCTTAAAGCCTATCGCGTCTTCTACCGCCTTTATTGACGCCATACAATGTCCTGTCGAACAGAT
>JAQBAV010000155.1:0-8215 GCA_032126595.1 Candidatus Omnitrophota bacterium
GGGAGCTAACCATGATAGAAGACTCTCCGTCCGTTTTCAGCTCCGAAAAAGAAAAACTAATTAACAGCCTAAGAAGAGAGCTTTTGGCGTTAAAAGGAGAAGAAAAACGGCTTACATTCGACGACCCCGAACATGTTAAAAAATTTGGGCACATAAACTTAAGTTCTCCATTCTATGTCCAGGGAGTTGACAGCCAGGGAGACCCTCTGGCCGTTGCGGGAATGAGATGGGATGGCTCTACAGTTATCAACACAGATCTAATGGTAGAGCCGACTGAGGAATTTAAGAAATGGAATATGCGACACGAGGGGTGGCACAAGGTCTTAGCAAAACAGTTCCGCTCCCCGGATGTTCAGGAACTTGTTGCGACCGCTCTAGCTTTTTCAGGCATGACGGAAGTCAAAGATGAACATTTGAAGACACTTCTTTTAGCGCTAAACCATGCAGGTCGATCGCCCCCAGAGTTTCTTGGAAGCCGAAGCGCAGTTAAAGATTTTATTAGAGAAGTATCGTCGTATTATAAAAATATAGCCATGCCCTATGGCCCACATGGAGAAAGGGCAGATATTAGAGAACTTCTCGAAGAAAATGAAGAAGTAACGATAGATAGAGCTACAGATATTGTTTACAGAAGAGTCGGCTGGCGCGGGGAAGCAGAGCTGATCAACGGGTTATATAGAGAGAAGCAATCCTCGGGCGGACTGACAAGGTTTGACGCGGCGCTTGATAAAGGAGTTTTCCTACCATCATCCCTTGCCGTTCTTGAATTTATTGCAGAACTACTTTTAAACGGAAGAGAACGAGTTTTAGACCTGGGGTCAGGCAACGGCCTGGCCGCATCAGTATTTTCACGCAGAGCCGCGCTTTCCAAAGGCATAGAATTTTCCGGGAAGCTTCACACTGAAGGTGTAGCTTTTGTTGGCGAAGATTTAGGCAGAGTTCTAAATGTAAGCAATATCCATTTGGAAAATGGCGATTATTTTGATGAAGATTTTTCCGAGTACGACCTTATATACAGTTTCTGGCCTAATTACGGGTCTGAAGAAAACTTAAGAATGCAGAAAATCCTTGAAGCGAAGCTTTTAGCGGAACTTAGTCCGGGAGCGATCTTTGTGATAGACCGGACAGGGAATATTGAAGAGTTTGAGGGGCTCGAAAGAATAGAACTCTCGGAAGACAGATACCCAGACCTTTTAGCGTATACTAAGCCTTCGGCCGAATCCGCGCACAGTTTAGCCTCTGTGCTGAGGAATGCGGTTTTACTTGAAAGAAGTGGCCTGGCGTATGACATCACATTCTTGCTGGGCAAATGGTCTATTACTAAACTTATGGGTGACACTACTGACGAGACAGTCAACATCTTGCTGGATATTGTTAACGATATGACCGAGAAGGGAGCGTATCTCCGGGGTAATAACAATATCAGGGATACCAGGGTTGAAGAGTTGAGCCAGAAGACTTTGGAAGATGTCGATAGGCTAATAGGGCATCTGGACGCGATAATAGAACGCGTCCCTACGTTAAAACTGAAGAGCGGATCTTTGGCGTTAGCACTAGCTCCGATTGTTACAGGTGCGGGATTAAGTTCCCTAACAGTTTACCAGATGCCGTCTGCTGTACAGACCACGCTTATTGTTTTAGCTACAACACTCGTAGCGGCAATGATTTCATACTTTCAGTTTAATTACCTAAGTTTGCAAAAGGCTTCCCTGGAAAAATTACAGGAAGAGATGGAAAAAAGAGCTGAAAGCGGAAGCGCCAAATTCCTGGAATCCGCTATGAAAGCAGTTAAAGTACTCGCAGCGCTAAGAAATACCGACCCCGTCAAAGCGTACCCAACAATAAGTGCGTTCCAAGCATCCTACAATAAGGCATGCGACAGATTTATGATAGTAAAGATGGCTACCGAAGAAGGCGAGAGTAAGCCTTTGGATATGACAGTTTTCACCTGGATCTATGCCATCAGGGGTCAAATTGACAGCATACTTTATGACAGTATGGAGAAACCTACTGCTGTATTGGAACTAGCAAGCATAGAAATTACTCTAAATAATTACCTGGACCAGATCTTGCAGCAGGCGGAAAAAATAGCGCAAAAGATACTCGAAGAGCTGCGCGTCACTACAGTCAATACGATAGACGAAAAAGGAAACAGTATCGACATAAATGTTACATGGAGTATGGGTATCGCCGAGATTACCGGACTCGAAGAAGTCGAATATTTAAACAGGTTGAGAGAGAAGGAAGAGTTTGAAGCAAGGCTCACTCCCGAGGAGAGAGAAAACAACCTGACCGTATTGAAGCAGATGGAGGAAAGGATGTACATGCCTCTCGTAGGAAGGGCTGGCAATGCGCTTCTTAAGGCAAAGATAGAAGGGAGAAACAGGTTTGTAGTAAGCCCCTCGGATGAGATCAAGAAACCCGATACCCGCATGATAGAAAGGGCTACGAGAAGAAGTGATAGAATTTCTCCGGTTACTGCGGTATCAGAAATTGTTGCCAGGGAGGAAGCTCTTGAAGAAATACGCGAAGAGGAGCCGGCCGCAGCGACTGCTACGGCAGTACTCGAGAGCGAAGAAGAGAGTGTTATCGAAAGAATGAAATATGTAGCTTTAAAGATGATGCACGACCTTACAACAATAACCTCAAGGCTTGGTGAAGAGAAGTTCGTCCTCTTTGTAGACAGAGACCTTGCAACAGGGGAACTTCAGGGGTCCTTGGATAACTTAGTAGATGCTCTTGAAACCAGGAAGAGCAAGAACGACCCTCTGGGTCAATGGCTAAAAACTGTTGAGATCATGTATGAGTCTGCGAGCAACGAGAAGACAAGAGCCGTTGAAAGATTAGAGTCTTTACATTCAAGAGGCGGTGTGCCAAAGAAGAACATAGCGATCATATCAAGCAATAACAACCTTGAAAGGTTTAGTGAATTTGAGGGAGAGTCTACAATAACAGGTGTAAGGACGGGAGAGAATATGACCCAAAAGTCCTATTTACCTGTCATGGAAATCATACTATTTACTCTTATGCGCACCCGGATCCAGAATTACGAAAGCGACGAACTCGTAGAATTTTATAAGCTAATCAAGAATGTACGGGAGCTTGAAGTCAGTCAGATAATCGATCTTATGTATGAAAAAGAGGGTGGACATCCTACCAACCGATTGAGCCCGACTATCGTAATAGACCTCGACCCAGCTGAACCTATAATCGCCAGTCAGGAAGATTATGACAACATTGTTCAGGTCATAATCAGCACCTAGTAAGTCATAAGTCAAAAGTACAGCTATAAGCTTTAAGCTGTAAGAGATTGCTTCGTCGTTCGCTCCGCTCACTCCTCGCAATGACGCAAGCGGGTCATTTTGGCCCGTGTCCTTTTTGTTATTGCGAGCTCCGGAGGGGCGAAGCAATCTTTAAGTATCCACAACATTCAATATCCGTCATCTAACATCAAACCCTTCACTCTTCACCATATATTAGGTATATATAATAAGAATATACTATATATTCCTATTATAAAGAATTTTATAAAGCACCTCTTGACAAATTTCATTATATGGATACAATCAAGTGAGAAAAGAATAGGGGGTTAGATGAAGTTAGAAAACAAAGTTTCAATGATAACCGGCGGGGCGAGAGGCATCGGCAAGGAAATTGCCCTATGCTTTGCTAAGGCGGGATCAGATGTTGCTATTTGCGATGTCAATGAAGAGGTTTTAGCCTCAACTAAGAGCGAAATAGAAAGCTCTACAGGACGAAAGGTTCTTGTCGAAAAAGTTAACGTTGTTAATCTCAAAGAAGTCCAAAAATTCGTCGATAAAATCCTTGACAATTTTGGCAAATTGGATATACTTGTCAACAATGCGGGCATCACTAGGGATAATCTCCTGATGAGAATGTCAGAGGAAGAGTGGGACGCAGTTCTTGATGTTAATCTAAAAGGGGCCTTTAACTGCCTAAAGGCAGTTACCCGTCCCATGATGAAAGCAAGATCCGGTCATATAGTCAATATGGCCTCCATTATAGGGATTATGGGCAATGCAGGTCAGGCCAATTATTCCGCCAGTAAGGGCGGTCTTATTGCTCTTACGAAGACAGTGGCAAAAGAGTTAGGCTCACGCAACATCAACGTTAACGCCATAGCCCCCGGGTTTATTCAGACAGACATGACTGATAAACTTACTGATGAGCAGAAGGAAGGTATGCTTAAGTTTATACCGCTCAAAAGGATGGGCTCGACAAGCGATGTAGCTAATTTGGCTCTTTTCTTAGCAAGTGATGAATCCGCTTATATTACCGGAGAGGTTATCAAGGTAGACGGCGGAATGGTTATGTAAATAGATGATGATTAGTTTTAACCTAATAAAAGGAGGGGCAAATGTCAGAAGTTGCTGAAAAAGTAAAATCAATCGTAGCAGAACAGCTTGGCGTTAAGATTGAAGAGGTAAAAGATGACGCAAAGTTCATTGATGATCTTGGTGCGGATTCTTTAGATACAGTAGAGCTTGTTATGGCTCTTGAAGAAGAATTTGGTGCTGAGATACCTGATGAAGATGCTGAAAAGCTCACTACAGTTGGTGAAGCAATCAAGTATATTGAAGAAAAAGCTGCTAACGCAGAATAACTCAACCCTTCCAAAATAATATGTCAAAAAGAAGAGTAGTCCTTACGGGAGTAGGAGTAGTTACTCCCGTGGGGAATAATGTTAAGGATTTTTGGGAATCCATTATAAACGGTAGAAGTGGCGCAGGCCCTCTTACTGCTTTTGATTGCTCCAGGTTCCCTTCGCAGATAGCCGCTGAAGTTAAAGATTTCGAAGCGACCAAGTATGTCACCCCCAAACAAGCTAGACGTCTTGATCCTTTCGTTAAGTTTGCTATCGGGGCGGCTAAGATGGCAGTTGAAGACAGTGGTCTGGATATTGAAAAGATTGCAAGAGAAAAAGCAGGCGTTTATATAGGTTCAGGTATTGGAGGTCTTCATACGGTCGAAGCAGAGTATCGGAAATACTTAGACGGCGGCCAGGATCCATCCAGAATCTCACCATTTCTTATTCCAATGCTCATTGTTAACATCGCATCCGGAATGGTTTCCATAGAGATCGGTTTTAAAGGACCGAACTCGGCAGCAGTAACAGCATGCGCGACGGCGAGCCATTCAATAGGAGATGCTTTTAAGATTATCCAAAGAGGCGATGCCGATATCATGGCGTGCGGCGGTTCAGAAGCTGCTACAACCCATATGGGTTTTGGAGGGTTTTGTGCACTAAGAGCTCTTTCCACGCGTAATGATGATCCTAAAGGAGCTTCCAGGCCGTTTGATAAGGATAGAGATGGTTTTGTTATGGGGGAAGGTGCCGGAGTAGTTATCCTGGAAGAATTAGAGCATGCCAAGAAGCGAGGGGCCAAGATATATTGCGAGATGGCCGGCTATGGAATGACGGGTGACGCTTATCATATGACAGCTCCAGACCCGTGTGGAGACGGCGCTATTAGAGCCATGCAGACAGCCCTCAATGACGCAGGATTAAATCCTGAAGATGTTGATTATATAAACGCGCATGGAACCTCAACCCAGCTGAATGATAAGATGGAAACCGCCGCAATTAAGGCAGCGTTCGGTGATCATGCAAAGGAGAAACTTGTCGTAAGCTCTACAAAGAGTGTGACAGGACACCTTTTAGGCGCGACGGGGGCAGTTGAACTTATAGCTTGCGCTAAAGCTATAGAAAATGGGATTGTTCCTCCTACCATAAATTATGAAACCCCAGACCCAGACTGCGATCTTGACTATGTTCCGAACAATGCAAGAGAGATGAATGTAAATGTTGCCTTGAGCAACTCATTGGGCTTTGGCGGACATAATGCAACGCTGATTGTTAAGAAGTTTAACGGTTAATCTTTCTAGGGTATCACCAATAATATATAGGTATAAATAAAGCAAGGAGAAAAAATGGATTATTTGCTTACTGAAGAGCAACAGATGATTAAGGAACTATGTCACCGGGTGGCAGAAGAGAAGATCAAGCCTGTTGCTGCAGAGTATGATGAGAATAATGAGTTTCCCTGGCCGATAGTAAAGGTAATGGCAGACGCTGATATATGCGGTATCTATATTCCGGAAGAGTACGGCGGTATGGGCGGCGGAATCATGGAACTTGCCATTGCTACAGAAGAACTTTCTTGGGGCTGCGGCGGTATATCGCTGGCTTTTGCCGCCACCGGGCTAGGAACTTTTCCTATAATACTTTTCGGAAACGAAGAGCAGAAAGCAAAGTATCTTCCAGATATAGCTTCGGGTAAAAAACTTGCAGCCTTTTGTATTACAGAAGCTGAAGCAGGATCTGATGCCGGAGGAATTAAAACTACAGCTAAAAAAGATGGTAACCATTATATTCTCAACGGAACAAAACAGTGGATAACTAATGGTGGCGAGGCCGAAACTTATACAGTTGTGGCGATGACCGATAAATCAAGAGGGGCAAGAGGAGCAAGCTGTTTTATAGTTGAAAAAGGTACTCCGGGACTTTCTTTCGGTAAAAAGGAAAACAAACTCGGAATTAGAGGCTCCGCAACCAGAGAGGTTATTTTCGAAGATGTTAAAGTTCCGAAAGAGAACTTACTCGGAAAAGAAGGCCTCGGTTTTATCGTTGCTATGAAAACTTTCGACCACTCAAGACCCGGCGTTGCGGCTCAGGCGCTTGGTATTGCACAAAGGGCTATTGATGAAGCTGTTGCATACACTCATGAAAGAAGACAGTTTGGTCAGTCGATCTCTTCATTCCAAGGCGTACAGTTCATGCTGGCCGATATGGCTACACAGACTGAGGCAGCAAGAGCGCTTATCTATTCTGCAGCCCGCATGATCGATTCAGGTGCCAAGAATATTGCCAAGGTATCAGCTATGGCTAAGATGTATGCTTCAGATGTAGCAATGAAGGTAACAGTTGACGCAGTACAGCTATTCGGCGGATATGGGTATATGAAAGAATATCCGGTTGAAAAGCTCATGAGAGACGCTAAGATCACTCAGATATATGAAGGCACTAACCAGGTACAAAGAAGTGTTATAGCATCAGCTCTTATCAAGGAAGGTCTTGCAAAATAGGAAATTAAAAGAATTATGAAAATATTAGTTCTAATCAAACAAGTTCCCGATACTACGGATGTAAAAATAGACCCGGTAACTAATACCCTGATAAGGGAAGGTGTTGAGTCTGTTATTAATCCTTTTGATATGTACGCTATAGAGGAAGCTATCCGTGTTAAGGAAAAACTGGGTGATGTGGAAGTTGTCGCAATAAGTATGGGACCTCCACAGGCAACTGAGGCGTTAAAAGAAGCCATTTCGATGGGTTGCGACAGCGCAGTCCTAGTAAGCGACAGAAAGTTTGCCGGCAGTGATACGTGGGCAACAAGCTATACATTGTCTCAAGCTATAAAAAAAGTAGGAGATTTTAGCCTCATCTTTTGCGGCAAACAGGCATCGGATGGTGATACTGCTCAGGTGGGACCGGGCGTTTCCACGCATCTTGATATTCCCCAGGTCACATATGTAAAAAAGATAGAAAAACTTGATAAAGAGAAAGCAACGGTTCACCGTATGACGGAGGAAGGGTACGATATAGTTGAAGTTCCGCTTCCGGCCGTTTTAACTGTTGTTAAAGAGATTAATGAACCCAGACTTCCTTCACTTAAGGGTAAGATGAGATCTAAAAAGGCTGAGATACCTACATGGACTGCGGAAGATCTTATGTGCGACGAAGCTAAGATAGGACTGGATGGTTCTCCCACCAGAGTTGTAAAGATCTTTACGCCTACTCCGCGAGAAGGCGGCCAAATGTTAAAAGGCGAACCTCAAGAGGTTTCTAAAGAGTTGGCGGGACTGCTTAAGGATATAGTTATCGGATAAGTAAATTTTTGGAGAAATAAATGGCTGGCGATGCAATAAAGGTGTTGAATAACAAATGTGTAGGCTGTACGTTATGCGTCAAGGTATGTCCTTTCGGCGCAATAACAATGGAGGAGAAAAAGGCCGTTATCGATCTAACCAAATGTACACTTTGCGGCGCTTGTATTGAAGCATGTAAGTTCGATGCGATATTATTACAGAAACCCGAGGCAAAAAAAGAAAAAATAGATCTTTCGCTTTATAAAGATGTATGGGTATTCTGCGAGCAGAAAAAAGGTGAAGTACAGTCCATAGCCTATGAACT
>JAQBAV010000156.1:0-5296 GCA_032126595.1 Candidatus Omnitrophota bacterium
GCCAAGGAAGCAGAAGACCGTAAAAAGGCCGAAGCCGCCGAGCAAGCGGGGATAGAAGATAAACAAATCTTGGCTAAGATTGACCAGAATAAGCAAATCGATGATGAAGTAGCCGAGATATTTGGCCCAGGAGAAGATGCAGTAAAAGATGAACAAGCGCAGGTGGAAACAGCAAGGGAGCTTATTGAGGAAATAGGCTTGATTGTCCGTTCAGGAGTAAAGGATAGACTTATATTGTTTAAACTTGCGGATCTATTAAGAATGCCTCCAACAGTTGAGACCCAAGTAAGAGAGGATTACCGTGGGTTAATAAAGGACGTATTATTAAAGGTAGATAGAGATACGCTTACCTGGTTCCGCGAAATGATGACTGCAGCCGAGGGCCAATCCGCAAGAAGGAGCAACGTATTTTTGGATGAATGGGCAAGGGCTACAACAGGGGCCAAGCCAGGAACTCTAGGATTACCAGGCGGACCTTTAGGGATACTATTTATTATTGGAGCGTTACTTTTTGCGGCTCCAAGCGCTCAAGCAGCTGAAGCAGGCGCTGTAACATTAGCAGCAGGTTCGGCTGCGACTATATTACCATATTTAGCTACGTTAGGAATAATAGCTGGTGTGGCTATCGCGGCTGTAATAGCAGTGAAAGCAGTAAAAGGCCTAATAGGAAGCGCAGCCAGAAGAAGCGGTTTCGTTCGCGCGATTATGTTAATCCTAACCTTGTTTATAGCGGCGATACCTGTTATGACGAATACAGGATGCACTCCAACTGAAGGACAGCTCCAGGAAGGATATGCAGAGCCTAGAGAAGAAGACGGAAAGATACTATATTTCTGGCAGAACGGCGGCGAATACAGGCACTGGCTCTGGAATATTGAAGCATCGTGGGAGATAACTCCGGATGCCTTAGGCAACAGAATTTTTGTACATCACTTAAACGAACGCTTCCCGGGAACCGACCCTGGAACAGACGAAGATTATAACTATGGTAGAGCTGACGAGATAGTTCAGAATGTTACCAGTATAACTAATGTTGAATCGGCCGACGGAGAAATTACACCGAGCTTTATCGTAACAAGCATTCGAACAACATACCAGTGGCAGGACCAGGATGGAAATTCTTACTCCGCAGGAGAGGGTATACACGACCCGAACGGCCTGGTTGTAGTTACGGCTTATAACGTTGATGGCAGTGTTGCATGGCAGATAACGTACCGTCACTTCGGCGAGGATGAGAATCTGGATTCCGACCCGAGTAGTGCTGACTATAACGGTTGGCAGCAGATAGCAAGCTTTGATGACCAGGGGAATGAGTATTTCTACAACGATGGCGGTCAGGTCATATTGATCAACTATGCCGATGGGACAAGTAAGACTTATGAGTGGAATGCTTTTGACTGGAACAATGACGGAACTTTAGAGCCATATCCGGGGCTTGTAAGGGAAACATTATGGGACTCACCCGATGGTCTCGGCACCGATACAATGATGCTGGTTTGGAGACATTTTGGCGTAACGAACAACCTTAATACAGATTCTTCAAGCGCAGATTATAACGGGTGGGAACTATTTGCCAGTTTTGACGGCACTATGATAGTAGACTATGACGTCGATGGAAGAATTACGCAGATAACATACAATGATGGAACTTATACAGAATTCTTCTATGATGAAAGTAACTTCGAGGTTGTGGTAACAGACTATCGTGGTGATGGCACGATGAATAGGGAATATACATATGACTATGATCCTGCTGCATACGATCCGTTGTCAGGTTCTGTTGATCCTGTAGCCGGAGACTGGATACTTAGAGATTATCTAGGGTATGACGTAACCGGTACGGTTATAGTCCAAGAGCAGGTGTATGACGCGACAGGCATATTAACTCAGTATCAGACATTTGATGACGTGACAGGGGATATGCTTACAAGAAAAGATTATGATTGGACGACTCCCGGAGAGGTAAGGATCGAACATTACCGCAGTCAAGCCGACGGCGGAACTTTGGAAGTCGTGCTTGTTTATGATCACCATGGTATTCAGACAAACGTTGATACTCTCACAAACGGATGGACTCTGACAGGGCAGTATGTATATGATACGGACGGAACAACGCTTCTTGAACAGAGTTTCCGTGACGCTCAGGGAAGGCTTACCCTGCACCAGGACTTCACTACAAGTGTAACTACGACATATGACTGGAGTCAGTCAGCAGCAGGCATAGTAACGCAGGTTTACATTGATGGAACAGGCACTACAACACTTGTATGGCTGCATAATGGAGAGTTCTATAACTACGACACAAATACTAACGGCTGGGAGATAACAAGCTCTACAGGTGACGGTGTAACTAATGCTTTTGAAACTGTAGATCCTTTTAGATTGATCAGAGTAGATATTGATGGAATAGGATACAGGATATACGACTGGGCAGCTTCTCCGAATCAGGTAACAGTTACCGAATATCGTCTCGATGACACCATTAAGACAGATATTGTATATGATACGTCCGGGGTTGAAAATGAATATGACTTAGCGGTAAATGGTTGGGTTGAAAGAGAAAAGAGGACCTACGACGCAATCGGTACTCTTGAGGCGGAAGTATTAAGAGATGCCGCAGGTACTATATATGAGGTTACTGCTCTAGGCATTAGAACTACTTATGTTTGGGGGGCAACCCAGGTTACTCAGGAAATATACAGGCTGGATGGCACAAGAGAATCCGAATATATATTGGACCACAGCAATGAATTTCAGAATCTTGACAGGGCAACTAATGGTTGGACAGAAAGACAGAAGTCAGATTTTGATGTTACCGGTCTAACTGAGATAACTAGATATACAAGCGATAATATTGGCAGAGTTATCAGGTTTGATGAGTTTGCAACCGGAACATGGCAGACAAATGAATGGGAATCATTTGATTATGACGGTGACGGTACTGCCGAGGCACACCCGGGTCAGGTAAGATCAATACTATATCACTCAGATGGTACTAGAGACGAACTTTCAATATTTGATTTCCATGGTGAAATGTATAGCCTTAATTATCCTGGAAACGGTTGGATAATCCGAGAATTCTGGGATTATGATGCTAATGCTAAGTTCTTCTTTGACGCCACCGGAGTTTTAATAGGAACAGACGTTATTGCTATGATGAGCGTTCCCGAACTAAAGCGCTTAATAGATCAGGACAGGCTAACACCAGGAGCTGTAGGCGCTGAGATGGTTATGGCTAAAAAAGGTTTAAATACGCTGAGAAGACAACTGGCGGCAGCTTCTAGAGGCGAAGCAACAAGAATACAGAAACAAATTGATGACCTAGAGAAGAAAGCGGAGATCTTTAAAGTTGCCAAGGCAAGACTAGAAGTTCCTATAGACCAGCTCGCTCTTCAAACAGCAAGAGCAAGGAAAATGGAAGCGGAAAAGCGAAGAATAGTACAAGATCAAGAAGCTACTATAGCTAAACTTACAGGCGAGCTTATCCAGAGAAAAATGCAAGAAAGAGCCAGACAGCTTAGAGCTCGAGGCGTTACTTTAGCGGGCTTTAATTTCTTACCATCGGTTCTTGCCGGAATGGCAGGATATCCAAGGCTTGCACTTATTTTAGGTCTTGCCATGCTCATAGGAGCAGTGATAATGAGCATCATTACTCCAACAGCCGGAGTACCGGAAGGTGAAGAACCTGAAGAAGCGCCTGAGGATCTGAGATTAGCTCCTGGAGAGTCTGGAAGAATAGCAAGAGAAGTAGAAAATCAATTGCCCGCAATAAGAGATAGGATTTACAGTAAGTTCAGTAGCGACAGAAAACTTATTGAGTCCTTTAAAAAGAGAAGAAACTTTCCGACTCAGTATAAGAACGTTGTGCCTGTTACTAGCGAATTTATCGATACAGTTTGGCTGGATATGGGTCTATCTGAGAGACACAAGGTCTTACATGCTAATGACCTAGAAAATGAAATACTGGACCTATGGCAGGTTTACAATCTATCTAATAGCGACGAAGACAAGATTTACTTAGCTGTAAGCGACGAAGAAATGGAACTTCCAGAAGAGGCTATAGATGGAAGCGTGACCTGCACCCAAATAGCAATAGCAGCTAAGGACTTTGTAGGGCTCGAAACTGCCGTTGTCAAGAAAGCAACTGACTTAGGAATAAACATAAGCGGACCGGCAGTAACAGTAAACGGTGTTACCTTCATGCTCTTACAGCTTCAGACAAGTGACAAGAAAGCCCTGCCTGAAGATATTTTGACATCACTTAAGAAGGCATATACTCAGGATAAAGATGTTACTTTTGTGGTTCGTGATAGCTTGGCAAGAGAGAGAGGACAGTATAAGGATGCTGTTGAATATCTCCAGAAGAAGATAGAAAGACCAAGGCTGGACTCAAACGATGTTCCTGGCGGATACGAAGAAGCTCTTGTATGGCATTATGCTGATGCGCCAGCTTTAGCAGCTGAAATCAACGGCGTTAGCCGTCCGATTACAGACGATCCGGAGCGCGATGCTGTAAATAGGATAACCGAAGAAAGCGCTAAGGCCGAAAGACTTTATTTTGACAGTATAATCAAACCAGAGGTATACATGTTAAATAAAAAAGCCGCCAGAATGCCCGAGAAAGATTTCGCGGCAATTTATGAGGGATTCAGAAGCGTTCTCGATGATGTGGTACGTAAAGTATCCAAGAATATAAAACCTGGCCAATATAAGAGCTCAATACAAATGTTAGAGCACTATGAATTCTTAGCTCCAATGCTAGCAACATTTGTTAGGAATCAAATAGATGGCAAGAAAGGTGTTGCAGGCTATTCTGGCGCATCAGAGATGCTTGCTAGAGTAGTCAGGGAGCTTGACAGAAATTACAATATTAGTGCTGGAAGTGTTCAGGAAGAAGTAAACAAACTATTAGATAGCGCAAATAAAGCGAGAGATAATGTACCTTCAGCAAATAGACCACTAGTAACAAAAGCCGCCGAGGGAGCAAGACAAATAGTTGAAACTGATAAAGTTCTGCCAAGATTTGCTCTATGGCAGTGGCTGGAAGAGAACTATCCGCTAGAAGTAAGCGGCAAACGTTCAGAAGAAGGAGAGAGGATAGAAGCAGCCATAAGTGAGATATGCTACGAAATAGCCAAAGATGAAGTAGTTTTTGAGGATCTCGAAAAACTAAGAGATCGAGCTATTTTGGAAAATAAAAACATAGTTGTAATCTCAGAGCACATGGTAAGAGATGAATTCATTCTCGATGTCCTCATGGAAAAATACAACATCAAGGTTCTTATCGCAGTGGACG
>JAQBAV010000157.1:0-13708 GCA_032126595.1 Candidatus Omnitrophota bacterium
TTATATGAAAGAGATCCTGAAATTTTTCAATCAATACTGGATGAGACTAAAAGGCAAAACGAAGGAATAGAATTAATAGCAAGCGAAAATTTTGCCAGCCGCGCTGTCATGGAGGCGGTTTCTTCAAGCATGACCAATAAGTATGCGGAAGGCTATCCCGCTGCCCGGTATTACGGGGGATGTGAGTTTGTTGATTTTGCTGAAGACCTGGCAAGGGAAAGAGCAAAACTTTTGTTCGGAGCAGAGCATGTAAACATGCAGCCGCATTCAGGCTCTCAGGCAAATATGGTTATATATTTTGCTATGCTCCAGATCGGCGACACCGTTCTTGCTATGGATCTTGCGTGCGGCGGACACCTTACGCATGGACATAAGAAGAACTTCTCCGGTAAATATTACAATATGGTTTTTTATGGTGTTAACAAAAAAACCGAACAGTTAGACTATGATGAAATCAGGAAGAAGGCCAAAGAGCATAAACCCAAGATGATTATAGCGGGCGCTTCCGCCTATCCAAGAACAATAGATTTTATTAAGTTTAGGGAAATAGCAGATGAAGTTGGAGCTATTCTTATGGTTGACATGGCCCATATAGCAGGGTTGGTTGCAGCAAAGATACACCCGGATCCGGTGGCTGTATCAGACTTTGTTACAACAACAACACATAAAACACTAAGAGGGCCAAGGGGAGGCATGATCCTTTGTAAAAACGATCATGCAAAAGCAATCGACTCTATGGTGTTTCCCGGGACTCAGGGAGGACCTTTAATGCACGTTATCGCGGGTAAGGCTGTTGCTTTACATGAAGCCCTCCAGCCAGAGTTTAAAGAATATCAGAAGCAGATCGTAAAAAATGCACATGTTTTATCAGAAGGACTCAAAAAAAGAGGGTTTAGAATTGTCTCCGAAGGCACAGATAACCACCTTATGCTGGTTGACCTCACAAATAAAGGACTAACAGGAAAAGTTGGTGAGAATTGTCTGGAAAGTGCAGGCATTACTGTTAACAAAAATCTTATTCCATTCGACAAACAAAGCCCGTTTGTGACAAGCGGCGTGCGAATAGGAACTCCGGCTATTACAACAAGAGGTGCCAAAGAAAAAGAAATGGAAAAAATAGCTGATTTTATAGACAGAGCATTAAAGGTGTGCGATGAAGAGAAAAAGCTCGATGCAATAAGAGAGGAAATAAGGGAATTCTTGAAAGAGTTCCCGCTATATAAAGAGTGGATCGATGATATGGAGGCGCTGAAAAAATGAAAGAAAAAGCGCAAACAACAAATAGCAAAAACAAAAAAATAGACCGACCAAGCTGGGACGAGTATTTTTTGCGTATAGCTCATCTTGTTGCCACAAGATCAACTTGTTTGAGAAGGAGAGTCGGCGCGGTTATCGTTAAAGAAAAACAGGTGCTGGCAACCGGGTATAATGGAGCTCCTAGCGGTATTGAACATTGTGATAAGGTAGGTTGTTTAAGGCAGAAACTTGGAGTTCCTTCGGGTGAAAGACATGAACTTTGCAGGGCTCTTCATGCCGAACAAAATGCTTTTTTGCAGGCCGCAAAACACGGTACAAGTTTAAAGGACAGCATCTTGTATATTACAACACAGCCCTGCAGTATTTGCGCTAAGATGATAATTAATGTTGGAATAAAAAAAGTTATTATAGATGGAAATTATCCGGATGAGCTTGCTCTAGAGTTACTGAATAAATCCGGAGTAGAGCTAGTGGTGGTGAAAAAACAATGAGATGTCCTAGCTGTAAAGACCTGGAAGATAAAGTTATTGATTCACGCATGAGCGCCGAAGGTAACAGTATAAGGCGGCGAAGAGAATGTCTAAAATGCGGGAAAAGGTACACTACGTATGAATATGTAGAAGAAGCTCCCCTTATGATAGTTAAAAGGGATGGAGTACGACAAAGATTTGATAGGGAAAAGCTCAAGACAGGGCTTATAAAGGCGTGTGAAAAACGACCCATCAGCATGGACAAGCTAGACGAGCTTGTTGATGAAATAGAGAGAGAGGTTCAGAAAAAAGCCGACAAAGAAATTAAGTCTACCGAAATAGGTAAGATGGTTATGGAAAGACTGTACAATATTGATGAAGTAGCTTATGTTCGGTTTGCCTCTGTCTACCGAAGATTCAAAGACGTCTCTCACTTTATGGACGAACTTAAAAAATTCCTCGAATAAACCAGACCTCCTGAATTATGCTAAAATTTTTTTACGCAACCCACAAAAAAACAATACATCAAATCATAAAATTTGGAGTGATAGGCGGAACAGGGTTTATCGTTGACATGGGGATCGTGGTCACCTTGAAGACCGCGCTGCACCTCCACACTCTTTTATGCGGAGCCCTGGGCTATCTTATTGCTACCGTAGTGGTGTATGCGTTGAATCGCTCGTGGACATTTGCCGGGAGTAAAACAAGTTTTTTATACGGATACCTGATCTTCTTTTCGGTATATGCCGTAGGTCTTGCGGTGAGAGTAGCTGTTATGTTTTTTCTAATAAGATTTACAGTCCTGGACACCCTGGAATACGGATATATCGCGATTAATATTGTCGGTATAGGAGCGGCAACAATATTCAACTTTATTGGATCAAAAAAGATAGTTTTCCGGTGTTAGAGGGGAAGAGTTTTATTATAAGCCGCTAACAGAAGTTCTTAATTTTGCTCTGCCTGCATTTTCCCGCATCCAAGCGTCCATTATCTCCATTTGTTTAATAGAAATAAGTGTTTGTTTAAGATCCGATTTTTTCTCTTCAAATTCTTTTGCGTCGGCAGGTGTTATAGAATCAATCTGCACAATAAGAACGCCATTTTGAACAATTAAGGGTTCATTCATTTCGCCTGCGGCAGCATTAGTCAGCGAAGACAGTATTTCTTTGGCAGGACCTACACCATTTATATAGCTGCCCGCTTTTAGGTTGTCAGCTTTTTCTATTTTCTTGCCGGAAAGTTTGGCAGCCCCCTGAAGAGAAGGAGAATCTTTTATTTCTTCTGCCTTTTCTTGAGCGAGAGCGAAACCTCTATTCTCCTTTATAATGGAAATAACTTCCTCGGTTACATCCTGGAATGAAAGCTCCCGGGGAGGGACTTCCTTAGTTTTATTAAGTACGTATGCTGAGCCGGTGTCCTCCGGAGAAAAAACAGGGGGCCCAACTTGTCCTATTTTTAAGTCAAACGCAAGAGCCTGTAGGCCCTTTAAGTTTTCCATTCCTGGAACAAGGTCCTGACGAGAGAATAGGCCTGTTTGAGTGTAGCGTAAATTATTTGATTCAGCTATTTTTCGGAAAGAACCGGGAGACTTTAAAAGCTCGGGGTAAACCTTTTTGACAATCTCTATGGCCTGATCCTTTTCTGTGGCATTGGCAAAAGGAACCGTAATGTATTCTACGTCAATTTGTTCAGGAGATATAAAAACGCCCTTATTGTTATTAAAATATTCCTGAGCTTCTTCTAAGGTAACCTCAATACCGCCGGAAAAATCATCCTTACTGAGATAAATATAAGAAATAGAAACGCTGTCGTTATTTCTTTTGTAGTATTCTAAAACTTCAGCGTCAGAGATATCCAGATCCTTAAATAGAGACCGCCTAAAAAGGTTCACCATAAGGTTTTCTCTGACCAGTTCTTCAAAAGAACGGGTTTCCATGCCTAAGTTATTGCGAACAAGCATTTCATACGAATCTCTACTAAAAGAGCCGCCCCTTTTAAAAAGAGGGTGGACTGTTAAAAATCCCAACAGATCTCTGTTGGAGATATTTATTCGCTTCCTTTTGGCCGCGTCAAGCATTATAAGCCGTTCCCAGGCCATTTGGTTGATAAGCTCACGGTTCTGGAGAAGAGCATTGAGGGCTTTAAAATTACCATAATATGACAAAAGCATCTGGGCTCTTATCCCCTGAATGCTTTTTGAAAAATCGTCAGTATTTATCTTTTTGCCGCCAATCTTTCCAACATATTCAGGCTGGTTTAAAAAACTGCCGGCACCCCAGAGAACAAACGCCGGAATAATAACTATCAATAGGCCGAGAAGAACTCTTTTGGCCACCTTCTTACTTCTTAAGATATGCATTACCATAATTTTCACCCTTTCGTTGTTTTAGTAGTAAGACATTCTATATTTAATGGGGAATGTTATCAAGAGAAAAAGAGACGGCGCTTAAAAGCATCTTTGTGGACTTGTGTCCTTGCGACATTTTAAGCGGTATGATATTATCACTTTATAAACAGCGGAGGATGCATGGATAAATTAAAGGAAATAGCAAAGTACGGTAAGCTCTTGCACGAAAAAGACCTTGTGATAGCAACGGGCGGGAATATCAGCACAAAAGTTGGAGACAACATCATTATAAAAAAGAGGTGTACCGATATGTCATCCGGGAGCGTCGATAATTTTATCGAAATTCCCCTAAAAGAAGCCGGCCAGCCAAACGAAGAACTAAGCACAGAGACTCCGCTTCATATAGCTTCTTACAACGCGAGAGAAGATGTTGGGGCAGTTATTCATGTTCATTCGCCCGCAATGATCGCGGTAGCCTCTAAGATAGGTGTGCTTGAAAGTGTTTCTTATGAGTTTGATTGTATGATCGGCCGACCGGTTCCGGTAATAGAATATGTCGAACCGGGTTCGAGTAGTCTAGCGAAGGCGATAGCCAGCCATGTAAAGAATGGTGCCAATGCCGTTCTTATGAAAAAACATGGGGCCACTGTAGTAGGGAAAAACCTCAAAGAGGCATATTTTTGCACTCTTGCCCTTGAAAGAGCCTGCACGACGTATCTCCTTTCCCAATAAATCCATTATAGCCTTGTGACTTTGAGACTTTGCGACCTTTATTGGTTGACTATAATATATTATTGATATACAATTACACAATAATTATGTGTATTATAGAGATAAAGTTACTCTTCTTGAGCAAAGTAACTTAAGGGAGTAGTGTCCTCTATTAAAAAGTAATTAAAGGGCAGAAATGAAAAAAAATAGTTTGAAACTTGGCATACCAAAGGGGAGCTTGCAGGAAGCGACTATAAAGATATTTGGGAAGGCAGGATACAAGATAAATGCCTCCGAAAGGTCCTATTTCCCGTCTATCAATGATGAAGAGATAGAGCTGGTTCTTTTTCGGGCCCAGGAAATGTCACGTTATGTAGAAGATGGAACAATAGATTGCGGGATAACCGGTAATGACTGGATCGAAGAGAACGCTTCTAAGGTAAAACGAGTAGCTGAAATGGTTTACGCAAAACAAAGCATGAAGCCAGTTAGATGGGTATTAGCTGTACCCAACTCCTCAAAAATAAAAAGCGTCAAAGACCTTAAGGGTAAAACAATAGCCACAGAACTGGTAAAAGTCACAAAAAAATACCTTAAAAAGAACAAAGTGAACGCTGATGTAGAGTTTAGCTGGGGCGCTACAGAGGTAAAACCTAAGATCGGCGTTGATGCTATAGTCGAAGTCACAGAAACCGGGTCAAGCCTTAAAGCAAATGACCTCAGAATAGTTGAGACTATATGTGAGTCTACCACTCAGTTTATAGCTAACAACGATGCATGGAAAGACCCATGGAAAAAAGAAAAAATTGATAGAATAGTTATGATGGTCAAGGGAGCGATTCTTGCCGAAGGCAAGGTCGGTCTTAAAATGAATGTAAAAAAGGAAGACGTAAAAAAGGTAATAAAGATCTTACCTGCAATAAACACGCCAACTATAGCACAGCTTTATGATGAGAAGTGGGTGGACCTTGATACTATCATCGATGAAGAAGACGTAAAGAGGATCATTCCAGATCTAAAAAAAGCAGGCGCACAAGGGATAATAGAATATCCTTTGAATAAAGTAATATATTAGTTCGTTGTCCAGGGTTTGTGGTTCGTAGTAAGCAGAACTACAAGTGAGCAAAGCGAACGTACCATGAACTACCAACAGCGAACTAACTAGGAGGTGACACAAGGATATGCCGTGCGGCAAGAAAAGAAAGATTAAGAAGGTTAAGAGGCACAAGAGAAAAAAAAGAATGAGAAGGGACCGGCACAAGAAAAGGAAAGTGTAGCGCTTATGCGCCATCTTTTTGCTGCCGTATTTTGTTTAGTTATTTGCATTCCATTTGCTGGGGCCGCAGAAAAAGAAACAACCTTTGATTTTACAACAAAGCTTATTGATGCAGACAGGACCAAGGCTCCAGAATTCAAAAATGATTCAAATGCTTTAGCCCACTACATGATGGGCACTGTCTATGACAACCTGGCGGATACTTCTCAGGCGATAGAAGAATACGAAAAAGCTCTTTCATATAGAGATGACCTAAGTGATGTATATCTTAAGCTTGGCGCGGATTTTCTTATTCAGAATAAGCTCCCTCAAGCGAAAGAAGCACTTAATAAAGCGATCGAACTTGATCCGGGATCAGTTCAGCCGTATCTTCTTTTAGCTCTTATTCATACTGCCAAAGGAGAATATGCTGATGCGGAAAGGCGGTACGAAGAAGCCCTAAAGCAAAATCCTGACAACCTTAAAGTTTTGGCGTTTCTCTCAGATCTTTTTATTGCTGAGCAGAAACTGGACAAAGCCGCCGAAGTGTACGAGAAAATACTGCGCGTAAGAACCGGTGATGCGTTCCTTTATTTTAATTTAGGCCTGTTGTATAGCAAGCTTAACTTGATGGATAAGGCCGAAGCAACTCTTGAAAAAGCCATTGAAGTAGATACGGAGTATATTGAAGCTCAAATGCTTCTTGGCTTAATCTACGAGATAGAGGGAAAGTTTACAAAAGCAATTAACCAATATGAGAGAGTTACGGAACTTGTTCCTTTAAATAAAGAGGCTCACATACGAATGGGACAGCTTTACTATAAGCTGGGAGACTCTGAAAGAGCTATTGAGCAAAACCGTATATTAATGCAGCTCGATGTAGATTCAGTCGAGCCCTATTTGAGAATTTTTAGCATATACGCCGCTGAAAGACGATTTGATAAGGCGGAAGAAGTTCTGAAAGAGGCGCTACGTAAAGGCGTTTCTGATGCGGTAATTTATGCAAGCCTTGGCTATCTTGCGGTTCTTGAAAGAAAAAATAAAGAAGCCGTGCAGTATTACGCTGTAGCAGTCGAAAAAGAACCCGAAAACAATACTTTTAGGTTCTATCTTGCTGCGGCTTTAGATCGCCTCGGGAAACGAAAAGAGGCAATAGAAAGACTTGAAGAGATCGTTGCACAGGCTCCCGACTTTCCGGAAGCCTTGAACTATCTTGGTTACATTTACGTTGAAGAGGGGATGGACCTCGACCGCGCTATTACGCTAACCAAAAAGGCTGCAAGTCTTGATCCAAATAACGGAGCATATGCTGATAGTTTAGGGTGGGCGTACTATAAAAAGGGAATGTTAGAAGAAGCTGTTCAAGAATTAAAAAAAGCGGCAGAGCTTCTTCCCAGAGACGCTATTGTAAGAGAACATTTAGGTGACGTATACTTTACTTTGAACGATTATGACAAAGCAGAGGAAGAGTGGGAAGCTTCGTTTAAGAGCAATCCCGACAGTAAGAGAGTTAAAAAGAAACTTGATAAAGTTAGAAAGATAAAACGCTGAGAACGGTAGTAAACTTTAAAGAAAGAGGAAAAATGGAGAGAATACAGGATATTAAAAGCCTTAAGAAAAAAGCCATCGCCCTTCGCCGCGATATCCTGATTATGCTCGAAGAGGCAGGAAGCGGTCACACCGGAGGGTCATTATCCATAGTTGAAATTCTTGTAGCACTTTACTATCGAAGATTAAACATAGATCCCACAAAACCAGATTGGCGGGGAAGAGATAAATTCATTCTTTCCAAAGGGCATGCTTGTCCGGCTCTTTATGCTGTTCTTGCCGATCTTGGATTTTTTCCTAAAGAAGAACTCTCCACCCTTAGAAAAATTGGTTCACGTCTCCAAGGCCATCCTCAGCACGGACTTCCCGGAGTTGAGATATCAAGCGGATCTCTTGGACAGGGGCTTTCTGTTGCAATAGGACTAACCCTCGCGGATAGGATCGATAATGTGAAGGCCAGAGTGTATTGTCTTATGGGAGATGGCGAGACCAATGAGGGGCAGATATGGGAAGCAGCAATGACGGCGGCTCATTATAAATTAAGCAATCTTTGCGGTATTGTCGATTTTAACAAGCTTCAAATAGACGGTATGTGCTGTGATGTTAAAGACCTCGGGGACTATAAAGAAAAATGGGCTCATTTCGGGTGGCATGCTATTGAGGTGGATGGACACGATTTCGATCAACTTGAAAATGGTTTTAAGGAAGCGGCAAGCATAAAAGAGAAACCCCAGGTTATTATTGCCCATACGATAAAGGGAAAAGGAATTTCATTTATTGAGAATAAAGTTGAGTGGCACGGGGTTTCGCCGAAAAAAGACGAATTGGAAAAAGCTCTGAAAGAACTTGATGAGCAGGAAAAAAAATTATCCTGAACGATAGACAATAAGGGAGAGTGTAATTATGGCCGGCAGAAGATTTAGAATGTACCTCAGGCAATACAAAACAATGATCATAATTGTGTTAGTAGTAGGAGTTCTGCTTATACTCTCCGTAATAGGGATGATGTCTCTAGAGTCTTTCTATAGAAAGATGACTCTGGCAACCATGCCTGTACAATTCATTATGGCGGGGATTCATGCCGGTATTTTTGTTTTTATGTATTTAACTTTTTTAAGAGGAGGGTTTGCCAAGCTGGATAAGGCTCCAATAAAAAGTAAAGATATTAATGTTGCATGGGACGATGTAATTGGGATGGTAGATGCTAAACAAGAAGCATGGGAAGTTGTTCAGCTTATTAAAGACAGGGCCAAGGTGCAGAAGATGGGAGGGACTGTTATTAAAGGCCTCCTTATGTTAGGCCCTCCGGGATGCGGCAAAACATACTTAGCAAAAGCCATTTCTACAGAAGCAGATATGCCGTTTATATCAATGAGTGGTAGTGAGTTTGTTGAAGTATTTGTTGGTGTAGGCGCCTCCAGAGTTAGAAAGCTATTTAAAAAGGCAAGAGATCTTGCTTATGGTTATGGCGGCTGCATTTTGTTTATAGACGAAATTGATGCCATTGGGCGCGCTAGAACTTTTAGTTCTATGGGAGGCCAGGAAACCAATAGTACACTTAACCAGCTTCTTGCTGAGATGGATGGCCTTAAGGGAAAAGATGAGAATATCGTAGTTATCGGAGCAACAAACGCACAAGAAGAAGCAATGGATGGAGCGCTTTTAAGGCCTGGAAGATTTGATAGGAAGATTATGATTTCAAATCCTTCTCAGGATGATAGAGCCTTGATGTTTAAATTTTACTTAGATAAGGTTAAGGCCGAAAAAAAACTCGACATAGATCGTCTGGCAAAGAGGGCGGTGGGAAAAAGTCCCGCAGATATTGCCAATATCGTTAAGGAATCCGCCTTAATCGCGACAAGAAACAAGAAAAAGGCTATCAGCCTTAAAGAAGTCAGCGAAGCTTTTGAAAGAGTTGACCTAGGAATAAAGCACAGACTCACCGTAACGCCTAAAGAAAAAAAAATGACTGCGTATCACGAATCAGGGCACCTAATAGTTACATATCTTAAAGCTCCTTCAAAGACCGTATTTAAAGCAAGTATTATACCTCGCCGCGGGACTTTAGGAGTTGTGTGGTCTCCGGAAAGAGAGGAGCTTCACTCTAAAAGCAGAGAACAGCTTTTATCTGAGATTATGATATCCCTGAGCGGGTATGTTGCCGAAAAGATAAGCTCAGGCACTACAACCACAGGTGTATCCGGAGACTTTCAGACTGCGATGAAGCTGGCTCACGGAATGGTCTGGCAGTTAGGAATGGGTAAAACAGAGTATGTAGGGGATTATACGGCCGTACCTAACGACCAGCTTTCAGAAGAAGTGAGAACTACCCTGAACAATGACACAAACGAGATAATGAAATATTGTATGGGCGAGGTTGAAAAGACTCTGACCGGAAAAAAAGAGATCCTGGACAGATTTGCAAAAGAGCTTCTTGAAAGAGAAGAGCTTGAGTACGATGAAATAATAGCTATTTTTGCTGAATATGGATACAAAGAGAACCAGGGTGATGAGCCGGCGCAAGACCAGACCTGGAATAACAAGGCATAATGAAAAAAATAAGCAAAGTAAAATTTGCCGCACACGCAGCGCTTCTTAGCGCCATGGTTATGGTGCTCTCAGCCTGCATGGCAACTTACCCAAAAGAAAAACTTCCGGAAGCAATAAAAGAAGTATGTAAACTTGAGTACAATATGGATGTCGATGTTTCCGTTATTGGAAGCACAGTAGGAATATATTACCCGATGGAAGGTCTTCTCGACGTGGGCCTGGGAGTCAAACAAGAGGCCTGGGACAAGATAAGCAATCTTATTCTCGTAGCTTCAAGAGTTGTCTTAAGCACTGATGCAGACATAAAGTTTTATTGCGTCATAACGCAGGACGCAAGACTGCCTGAGCTTCAGATGGTTATAATTAAATATGTGGAAGACGTTAAGCACGGCATGTACAGAAATATTTCCAGAAATGAATCTTTTAAAAGAACCCTTTTCAGTATTAATCTAACCCCTCAGGCCAGAAAAGAAAGATCCGTAGAAAAGGTTTTTGAAAAACTGAAAGTGGAAGACTCGACTCGTGAAAAAGTCATGGATGAATTCTTTAGAAGTCCTCCTACAGAGTTAAGCGATATCGGATACTGGAGAGGGACCTTTTATCTAAAAGACATAACTTTGCCGGAATTTTTAGCAGCCCAGATGGCAAACAGGGCAAAAATAGATTTTCGCGCTGAAAAAGATCTGGCTGAGCTTTATAAATATGATTCTTCAGAAGGTTTTTTTGTTTCATCACAAGAAGGAAACTTTTTTCTATTAAAGTTTAAAATATTCGACCAAAAGCCAAGCACCCAGGATATGAATGTAAAAGAGAAAAAAGTGGAGGAGCTGATAGCGATAGCCAGTGAAGTTGTAAGCGGGTACAAGTTTAAGGGATTTGATTATCTGGAGCTTGAAGATCAGCTTCAGAACGCTATTTTAAAAGTTAGCGCTGATGATGTTTACAGTTTTGACAGAAAGAAGATGTCTGTAAAAGAGATTGCAGGGGCTCCGGAAAAGTATTTCTGATAAAAAGTCGCAAAGTTGTAAAGACATAAAGTCATAAGGAAGAAGGGAAGAATAAATAATGGGTGAAGAAAAAGTAAAAAAAGAAGCGACTAGAGACGGTTTTGGAAAAGCGCTTTTAAAGCTTGGCCAGACCAATAAAGAGGTGGTTGTTTTGTCAGCAGACCTTACAGAATCTGTGAGAGCGCACTGGTTTAAAGAACAATTCCCTGAAAGATTTATAAGTCACGGTGTGGCTGAACAGGACATGATCGGTGCCGCTGCCGGACTTGCGCTGGCAGGAAAAGTGCCTTTTGCTTGTACGTTCGGTGCTTTTGCCAGCGGCCGCGCCTGGGACCAGGTAAGAGTTTCTGTAGCATACATGAATCTCAATGTAAACATTGTTGGAAGCCACGGCGGGATCTCCGTAGGCGGAGATGGAGCCACACATCAGGCCATTGAAGAAATAGCCCTTATGAGAATACTTCCCCATATGACGGTAGTGGTTCCGGCCGACTCTAATGAAGCTTTTTTGGCAACAGAACAAGCCGCAAATATTCCGGGTCCGGTTTATTTAAGGCTCGGTAGAGAAAAAGTGCCCTTCCTGGAATCAAAAGAAGAATTCAAGATCGGCAAAGCAATTGTTCTGGTAGATGGTTCGGACATAACTATAGTTGCCTGCGGACATATGGTTACAAGGGCTCTTGAGGCAGCTGAAATGCTAAAAAGGAAAAACATCTCAGCAAGAGTGATAAATCTGCATACTCCCAAGCCTATAGATTCAAAAACCCTTATTACCGCAGCCAGGGAAACGGGTGCAGTTCTTACAGTAGAAGAACACACTATTTATGGAGGCATGGGAAGCGCTGTTGCGGAAGTGCTGGTGGAGAATCAGCCCGTACCCATGAAACTTATGGGCATGGTAGATCAATTTGGTCTTAGCGGTGAACCGGCGGAACTATTTGAACATTTTGGCCTTACGGCCAAGCATATAGCTAAAGAGGCGGAGATCTTGTTAAGGAAGAAGTTAAGATAAGTAGTTTGTTGTTTGAAGTTAGAAGTTTGTATTTTTAAATTAACTAATTCCCAGACTCAAACTACTAATTACTAATTTTCAATGAAATAATGGTATAACTACTATGATTCTTACAGCTCCAGCAAAGATTAATCTATACTTGGGTGTTACGGGCAAGAGAAGCGACGGATATCACGAAATTGAAACAGTATTTGAAAGAATTTCTCTTGCTGACAAGATTCTGGTAGAACCTGTAAAAGAGCCCACCTTAATTACTAGCACGGACCCAAGCGTACCTACCGATTCCAATAGTTTATTAGGAAGAGCGGTTTCGGAATTCAAAAAAGCAGCAAAAAGTGAACTTAATTTCAAGATCGAGCTTGAAAAAAATATACCCATAGGAGCCGGCTTAGGAGGAGGATCGAGCGATGCTGCTGCTCTTCTAAAGGGGCTTAATGAAGTGGCTGGGTTCCCGTTGGAGAAGGATGATCTTTTAAATATAGGTAAGAGTTTGGGCGCAGACATCCCCTTTTTTATAAACGAGTACCATTTTGCCATTGGAAGGGGGCGAGGGGATGAGATAGAAAAGATAGAAACACCTCTTCAATTGTCCCATATTTTAATAAATCCACCTTTTGAAGTTTCTACAAAAGAGGCATACGGCAAGGTTGGGGCTTTTAACTTGACAAACAACAGGGGGGTTGATAGAATACTCTCCGCTTTTTTTGATAAAAAAGACTCTGGGACAATAGCAAATAATCTTCGTAACGATTTACAACAAGTGGTGTTACGGGATTTTCCAGATTTAAACAATGTATTTAGTGAGCTTAAAAAATCAGGCGCACAAGGAGTGCTTTTGTCGGGTAGCGGACCCACTGTTTTTGGTATTTTTGAGGAAGAAAAGATGAAAAATGCGTCGGAAAACCTTAATGAGGTATTTCCTAGAGAGAAAGGCTGGCGAGTTTTGGCAGTACGGACATATTAACATCAAAGCAAGGTATTCTAAAGGTGCAGGGACAGAAAGGAGATAATTATGGAGATTACAGAGGTAAGGATTTTCCCGTCAGAAAGTAAGGATGGCAAGCTAAAGGCATTTGCAACTATGACCTTCGACGATTGGTTCGTAGTGAGAAATGTTAAGATAATCCAGGGGAATAATGGCTTGTTTGTGGCTATGCCATCAAGGAAAGCAGTGGACTCCTGCAACAAGTGCGGAATGAAAAATGCTCGAGGAAGCAGATTCTGTAACCAGTGCGGCAATAATCTACCGGCAAGACCTGCACATGAAACTGCAGAAGCCGACAAAAGAAGCAATGAACATATGGACATAGCACATCCTATAACACAGGAATGTAGAATATATATACAGGAAAAGGTTTTGGCGGCGTATAACGGTGAAAAAGGAAAACAGGAAGCGGAAGGCCATTCTTACGCTCCTCCTTCAATGGATGATCTTAATGAAGTCGATGAGAAGATAGTTCACGCGGCTCAGGAAGACATCTTAGAAGAAACTAATGATATTGAACTATAAACGATAGCTTAAAAAGTAAGCTTGTAGCTGGTAGCCGTATC
>JAQBAV010000158.1:0-3782 GCA_032126595.1 Candidatus Omnitrophota bacterium
AGAAATACTTAAAAAGCGGAATGGGAAAAAGATATATTCGTAATAGGGTAAAGGGTTATTTGAAAGAGTTTGTATAAAATTGATTTGGAATGGGACGCGTTCTGTTGCTAGTTTGAGTAAAACCAAACAAAACGGGACGTGTCCCGTTACAAATCTGTGATTTGTAACGGGACGTGGCGCAGCCTGGCTTAGCGTACTGGTCTGGGGGACCAGTGGTCGTCGGTTCGAATCCGACCGTCCCGACCAGGATATTAACACTATAACGGTGAGGTAATATATGAAAAATGTAAACTTAGGGCTTATTGGCTGCGGTACTATTGGCCGGGGTGTGATCGATGCCATAAATAAAAATGGAAAGATCATAGCTGATAGAACCGGCGTAAATCTTGTCTTAAAAGGCGTCTGCGATAAGGACGAAAAACTTCTTAAAAAAATCAAGAAGGTTCCCGTAAAAACTTTAAGGGCTCTCGACTTAATTAATGATGACGAGATCGATATTATTATTGAGCTAATCGGAGGAATAAATCCGGCTAGAGATATTGTGTTGGGTGCCATAAAGAAGAAAAAGCATATCGTTACTGCCAATAAAGCTCTTCTCTCCGAAAGCTGGAAAGAGATCTTTGCAGCGGCTGGCAAGAATAGGGTTTTTGTGAAGTTTGAAGCAAGTGTTGGCGGTGCATTACCGATAATCCGAGCGATGAAGGAAAGTTTTGTAGCAAATAATATCGAGGTAGTGTATGGCATACTTAATGGAACTACCAATTTTATTTTAACCGAGATGAAGGCTAAAGGTTGTTCTTTTGCCGAAGCCCTTAAGACCGCCCAGAAAATGGGTTTTGCTGAAGCTGACCCCGAGCTGGATATTAGCGGCAAGGATAGCGCGCACAAGTTATCCATTTTATCACTCCTTGGGTATGGCGTAGACATATCGTGGCAGGATATTTATACCGAAGGCATTGAGAATATAAGCTCTCAGGATATAGATTTTGCCAGTAAATTGGGATATAGCATAAAACTTCTTGCCATTGCAAAAAATACCGAGGAAGGGCTTGAACTTAGAGTTCACCCAACCCTGATACATTCTTCGCATCTACTAGCAGATGTTAGGGGTGCGGATAACGCTATCTATGTTAAGGGTGACCTGATAGGAGAATCTTTGATATATGGTAAAGGCGCCGGGCAGAAGCCAACTTCAAGTTCTGTAATGGGGGATATTGTTGATATCGCTAAGCACGTTGCTTTTTACGGATCAGAAAATCCAATGCCGTACAATCTTGATTATTCTAAAGATAATCCTCGTCTAAGCAAGATGGATAATCTGACTATGTCTTTTTATCTGAGATTTTCAGTAATCGATAAGCCCGGTGTTCTGGCGGGGATTTCATCAGTACTCGCTGAAAATGACATCAGTATTGCCAGTGTAGCACAGGAAGAGCGCGCTGAAGGGCAGGCTGTACCAGTTATAATTCTTACCCATAAGGCAGAAGAAGGTAATATGAGAAAAGCCATCGGACATATAGATACTCAAGATTACGTAACTGATAACACCGTTGTGATAAGGATGGAACATGAGACCTAATATTGGAGTTATTGAAAGTTATAAAGAATATTTACCCGTAACTAGCAAGACGCCTATTATTAGTCTTTTAGAAGGAAGAACTCCCTTAATAAAGGCAGACCTCATAGCAGAAATGATAGGTCCAGGGTATAACGTTTGGCTCAAGTATGAAGGCATGAATCCTACCGGAAGCTTTAAAGATCGAGGTATGACTATGGCGGTTTCTAAGGCGGTTGAGGAAGGATCAAAGGCCGTTGTTTGTGCATCAACCGGGAATACCAGTGCGTCAGCGGCAGCTTACGCAACAAGGGCTAAAATTAAATGCGTTGTTGTAATTCCCGAAGGCGCTATTGCTCTAGGTAAACTCGCGCAAGCCCTTATGCATGGAGCTAAAGTAATTGCGGTCAGAGGAAATTTTGACGAGGCACTTGAGATCGTAAAAGAGATGAGCGAAAAGTACCCTATAACTTTAGTTAACTCCATAAATCCCTACAGGATAGAAGGACAGAAGACAGCCTCTTTTGAGATTTGTGATGTGCTGGAGAAGGCGCCTTTTTATCATTCTCTTCCCGTAGGTAATGCCGGGAATATAACCGCTTACTGGAAGGGTTACAAAGAATACAAGAACAATGGCAAGATAGACAACCTCCCAATAATGCTTGGTTTTCAGGCTGCAGGATCAGCGCCGATCGTTGATGGACACCCTATCAAGGATCCTAAAACTTTGGCAACTGCGATAAAGATAGGTAATCCCGCAAGCTGGAAGCAGGCAGAAGAAGCAAGAGATGAATCAGGCGGGCTTATTGATAAGGTTACCGATGAAGAAATCATCGAGGCATATAAAATACTGGCAGGGGAAGTTGGCGTGTTCTGTGAACCGGCTTCTGCGGCAAGCGTTGCGGGTATTCTGAAAAAAGCCAAAGAAGGCTACTTTCCTAAAAACTCCTCTGGAGAAAAGAGAGATATAGTGTGTGTGCTTACAGGACATGGTTTAAAAGACCCGGATAGAGCTATTAAAACATCAGAACATCCTCCCGTTGTTGATGCTAAACTAGAGGATGTCGTTAAAGAGGCAGGTCTATAATATGAAATATGCGATCCTTGTACCAGATGGTATGGCAGATACTCCGCTTGAGGAGCTTAATGACTGTACGTGTATGGAGTCGGCAAATACTCCAAATATGGATATGGTTGCCAGGCGGGGAATCGTTGGGACAGTTAGAAATGTTCCAAAGGGCATGATCCCTGCAAGCGATGTAGCGAATCTATCCATACTAGGTTATGACCCTAAGAAATACTATTGCGGCAGAGGACCCCTGGAAGCTGCAAATCTTGGAGTAGAATTAAAAGAGGAAGATGTCGCATTTAGATTTAATACCGTTACCGTCTATGACGACAAAATGATAGATTATAGCGCCGGACACATCAGCACCCGGGAAACCGCAGCTTTGGTAGAAAAACTCAACGATGCGTTTGGAAGCGACAGATATAAGTTTGTTACAGGAACAAGCTACAGGAATCTTCTTGTTGTGCATTGTGATTCAGTTAAAGAGGCGGATGAGCTAGCAAAAGTTGTGTGCCAACCTCCGCATGATATTTTAGACAAGTCGATTCTTAAACATCTTCCAAAGAATAAAGAACTTGTTGAGCTTATGGAGAAATCTAAGGCGGTGATAGCCGATAATGATATTAACAAAGTAAGGCTTGATCTTGGACAGAATCCAGCTAATATGATATGGATTTGGGGGCAGGGGAAGAAGCCGGATATGCCTACTTTTCAGGATGCATATGGCAAGACCGGAGGAATGATATCAGCCGTAGATTTGCTTAAGGGCCTAGGAAGGGTTATTGGGCTTGAAGTTGCAGAAGTTCCGGGAGCAACGGGATATTATGATACTAATTATGAGGGAAAGGCTGAAGCGGCCCTGGAAATACTAAAAAGGAAAGATTTTGTTTTTGTGCATGTTGAAGCTCCGGACGAAGCGGGACATAACGGAGATGTGCGGGCTAAGATTGCCGCCATAGAGAATTTTGACAGTAAGATAGTAGGAAGAATAGTTAATCAATTGACTAGTGATAAGATAGATTTTAGAGTAATGATCCTCCCGGATCATCCGACACCTATTAAGAAAAGAACGCACACAGCCGATGCGGTTCCTTTTGCACTGGCGGGGAAGGGAATACTCCCGGATGATATTGCAGTTTTTTCGGAAAAGGCCGCAAA
>JAQBAV010000159.1:0-4474 GCA_032126595.1 Candidatus Omnitrophota bacterium
AAATGCTACCACTCCCGCTCGAAGGGCTGCGCGCATTCATGATATCTGTATGTATGTTTTCTTTTTTAGTAAGAGCTAGCGCAGCTTCCGCACCTTTTATAAAGTACTCGGTGTGATCTTTATCTTCAGGGGTTAAAACTTTTGCTTTGCCTTGAAAAACGTCTAGGCCGGTTCCGCCTATAATTTCATGCTTGTCGCGGGGGCAGCCTAAGCCACCTGCAATCTCCGGGCAGATATCGATTAAAGTATACTTCTTTGAAAGCTCATCTAGATAAAAAGAAGTCCTTGCTTCGCCGTCATAGGAACATTTTTTTCCTATTAAACAACTACTTACAAGGACTTTCTTCAACATAATCTACTAATTTATTTGGCCTCTTCAGCCTTTGCTTTTGCTGCTGCTTCTTCAGCCTTTTCTTTATCTTCTTTAGTCTTCTTTTTAAAGCATTTTATATTGCAGAAGTGTTCGCCGTTCCTGTAATACCAAAGATGTTTTTTTAGGGCCTTGTCACAGGCCTTACAGTCTGTTGGCTTTTGAGTTTCGGTTTGCCTTGGCATACTAGAGTCACCTTTAGTTGGCCCTTCTTCTTGAGGGGCTTCCTCAGCTGGTGCTTCTTCCTTCACTTCTTCCTTAGGCGCATCTTCTTTAGGCTCTTCTTTGGGAGCCTTTTCTACGATCTTTTCTTCAGGAGTCTCTTCTTCCTGGGTCTCTTCTGGGGTTTTTTCTTGCTGTTCTTCGCTAAAAGTCATCTTTCCTCCATCCTATTCTTTTACTGTGCATCGACTTTCGGCAACATCCATTTCTCGTATATGTAATGCAGGAGTCTACTTCTGTCAGAGTTGCCTATATCTTTAAATTTTAGTCCACTTCTATGCTGACCCTTGTCAGCCTTAGCCTCATCGGCCCAAGTTATTTCACCGCTTACAACCACGGGTATATTGTCACCGGGGATCATAACTTCAACTTCAAGATCTTCACCCTCAGGTATAAATTCTTCGCTTAAAATTCCAAGACCTTCTCTACTGAAGTTATTAACCTTCAGCTTCTTTTCTGAATCGGTCTTAGCCAGCGCGTCCATTAAAATGTTAAAACGCATATATTTTCGCTTCTCGCCCATTTAATCTCCTTTTTCAAAATAAAAATTCTTCACATCTTTAAAAAGATGCTCACCTATTATATACAAAATGTTCTAGAAATCAATATTAATCAGAAATAAAAAAAAGGGCGATGTAAAATCGCCCTTTTTTTTGAATTTAAAACATCGCTAAGTTATTCGCTAAAAACGAATTCTGGTTCTAGAACTGGCTGGTAGTCTTCTGGTATCGGAAACGGGAAAGTAACTGTTTCATAAACACCTGCACCTGTTCTAACTATAGTCATGCCAACACCCTTTGCAAGACCCATTGTAAGGCCAGAAAGTACGTTTTCTTCTACACTTGTGTCATAGATATTTTTAGGAAGTTCTACCCAACCTGTAAAAATATTCGCAAGACCTCTACCAAGTTTCTTAGCTGGATCCTGTGCGAAACACTGTGTGCCAAAACCTAACATTGCAACAACAACAAAACAAACTACAACAATCTTTAAAGCTTTCATTTTGTTTCACCTCCTCCTCACGGTTTAAATTTTCTGAAGTATAGCATGCAAATATCGCCTTGTCAAGATTGAGAGGCTAATATTTCCTCAACCTTTTGGGTGATTTTTGCCTTATCACCCTCCGGCATATCCGTAAACTCAACCCCAATGTCATATGTAGTCTCATCTGACTCAACTTTAGGGTGGTTTTTTACTACCCAAACCACAGTCCCGCTGCATTCGACTTTAGAGTCATCGTCCAAAAAGACCTCCAAAGATACATTGTCAAATAGACCTAACTGTTTATCCAGTACAACGCAAATACCTCCAACACCGATATTTTCAGTAACAGTGTTGAGATCGTCTTCGCGACCATCCTTGAATATGCGTATATGACATTTATAAGCAACTCTAGGAAATTTCCTTTGATTAATTCCTTCCCACATCATAATAGGACTAATATACCTTATATACTTATAAAATACAAGAGGCCGATCGTAAATTATTAATGCGGCCTTGCCCCCTGTCTTACCGATTTTGAATTTTGTCTTCTAGCTTCCGTCTTTTGACTTAGGACCTTTGACTTGTGACTTTATGTAGACTTCCCTGCCATATTTTTGTATAATATCAAAAAGGAGAATTTCAAAAATGTATCTAGATTTCTTTGGCCTCAAAGAAAACCCTTTTAACGTCACCAGTGATCCACATTTTCTTTATTTGAGCCATGCTCATAGAGAAGCTCTCAACCACCTTCTTTTCGGTATAACCCAGAAGAAAGGTTTTGTCGAGATTACCGGGGAAATCGGGGCCGGTAAAACTACTCTTTGCCGTGCGCTGATCAATAAACTCGACGATAAGACCAAAACCTCCCTCATTTTTAACTCCAGCCTTCCTGAAAAACAGCTACTAGAAGTAATTTTAAAGGATTTTGGCATTGTCCCAAAACGGAATAATAAAGTAGCCTTTCTTGAAGCATTAAATGAGTTTCTACTGGAACAGCTTACCCTGGGAAATAACTGTGTTGTGATTATAGATGAGGCCCAGAATTTACGCTCCACTACACTTGAAGCTATAAGAATGTTGTCCAATCTTGAGACTGAAAAAGAAAAACTCCTTCAAATCATACTGGTTGGGCAACCCCAACTAAGAGACAAGCTTAATTCCCCTAACCTCCTGCAGCTTCGTCAGCGTATAAGCGTAAGGTTTCATGTGAGAGCGCTGCAAAAAGATGAGGTTCGCGAATATATAAATCATCGTTTAAGCATTGCGGGTTCCGCCGACAGAATAATCTTTGATGGGAACGCCATCGATCTAATATTTTCTTACTCAGGCGGAGTGCCCCGCCTTATAAACCTTGTTTGCGACAAAGCTCTATTGTTGAGCTATGTGCATGATTCGCACAATGTAATTGGTGATATTGTTAAACAAAGCACGGAAGAATTGGAAGGACAGCACAGTTTTGCTGTAATTTAAATATGAGCATAATAAGTGAAGCACTTAAAAAAGCACAACAAAAACGAGCCGAGGATGTGGTCGGCCCAAGGGATGCGGTTCAGTCGGCCATTAATGAGCTTTCCCAAGAACCTAAAAGTATAATCATTCCCAAGAAAATCTCGTCTGCTAAGAATATTATTATCGCCGGCAGTGTTGTTGTGGTGATATTCTTATTGATGTTCGTTGTTTTTGCTTCTTTTGTTGCAAAGGTCCAGAAGAATGCGATGGTCCAGATTGACGCACCCGCTCCGGCTGCACAAATTGTCCCTACAGTAAGACAGACTTCTGCGCCTACAACTTATGGCATGGTTAGCAAACTTTCAGGCATTTCAGGGTTAGTTGACTCTTTTAGCGCTAGGGCTCCAAAAAGATTACCTACCTTAAATGGCATAATGTATGCAGCCAGTAACCCTAAAGCCATTATAGGTGGAAAATCTGTTTCTGAAGGTGATATCGTAAATGGATACACCATCAAACATATCCTTCCATACAAAGTAACTGTCACTAGCGATGACAAGACTTACGACCTAAAGTTAAACTAGTTCGTGGCTGGTGGTTCATGGTTCATGGAAAAGTCTACGAACTCTGAACCCTGAACTCTGAACAAAACTGGTTTCGACATTCGAATTTCGGATTTGATTAAAATATACGCGGAAAAAGAAGCAACTATATGCGGTCAATAAAATATTTTATTCTACGAAATATGAACTACGAACCTTTGAGGGCTTTCTCAATTTTTTGCGGGATCTGTGCGGGTTTACTTTTTTCATCAACCAAAACATGTTTTGTGTAACCAGTCGCTATTAAGGTGTCTCCCCTTTTGACTTCATATGAAAAAACCATCCTCGTTTTACCTATTTCGTCGAGTGTTGTTATGACTGTAAATAGATCATCATATCGCAAAGGAGATCTGTATCTACAATAGGCCTCTACTACGGGCAGAAAAAGCTTATCTTCTTTTTCTATAGCGCTATAAATCATACCTTTGGCTCTAAAAAATTCTGTACGTGCCTCTTCAAACCAAACTAGATAATTTGAATAATACGCAACCCTCATTTGGTCCGTGTCCTTATAGCGAACTCTTAACTCAATTGTATGTTTGCTCATTTTAATTCTCCATAAAAGTCATAAAGTCAAAAGTCATAGGTCAAAAGTTGTCACCAGTTGCCAAGTCACCAGGTCACCAGGGAAATTCAAAATCGTCATTTCCGCGCAGGCGTGAATCAAATAAAATTATTAAATCCGAAATTCGAATGTCGAAATCCAAAACAAATTCTAAACCTGAAATTCAAAACATGTTTTGTTCATTAGAATTTTGGTCATTAGTGCTTGTTTCACTGCGCCCCGATTTATCGGAGCTTGTGGCTCCTACGAATCTGTCTCTAGCGTAGTACGGTGTCGTATTTG
>JAQBAV010000160.1:0-6780 GCA_032126595.1 Candidatus Omnitrophota bacterium
CGCTTATTCGATAGTGCATGCCGCCGATAAAATTAAAAAGGCAAATAGGAAAAGAAAAAATAAAGGATATACGATTCTTTTAAGAAGAAGCGGCACTCGAAAGATGAGAGGTCTTGGATACGCTCCGGAACTTTTAGTGCAGAATAATCCGTAATGCTTCTGAAGTTAAAAAAGAAGCTCTAAAGAGGAAAAGAACTAAAAAGAAGGAAGAATAGTAAATTACTTTATTCCCATAACAAAAGGCTCAAGGCGTAACCTTGAGCCTTTTGTTTGCATGTGATGAGATAGGTATCGAATATTAGGCTGCCATAAAAAAGCCGCTTCGAATTAATCGAAGCGGCTTAATATTTGGAGCGAGCGATGGGGATCGAACCCACGTAGGAAGCTTGGAAGGCTTCTGCACTACCATTGTGCTACGCTCGCGATACATCGGTAGAGAATAATATACACGTTTTATTTTTGTTGTCAACCCCTATGTAGCTGTCAAATTAAAGGGGGTATATGATCAGGAGAACCTGAGTAAAAATATTAAAAAGATAGAGCCGGCATAACCCCTTATTTCTGAAAGTTTTAAAATAATCCTAACATTATAAAATTTTTTTGATTTTATGCTTGACATAATATCATTTTTTGCTAAAATCGATAGCTCAACATCTCACTATTTATTTGTTTATAAATAGATTTCTCTTATGAAGTCTGGTATAGGCCAGATTTGTGGGGGAGTTTATGTTTTTTTAGAAAGGTGTTGTCCGAAAAATTTCGGCCCATGTAGCTCAGCTGGTAGAGCACATCCATGGTAAGGATGGGGTCGGCGGTTCGAGTCCGCCCGTGGGCTCCAGAAGTAGAGTTGATAACGGGGGAAAAGAAAAGTCCAAATCCAAGGAGGACAAAATGGCTAAGCAGAAATTTGAACGAACCAAACCGCATTTGAACATAGGTACGATCGGGCACGTTGACCATGGTAAGACTTCGTTAACTGCAGCTATAACCATGTACCTTAGCAAAAAAGGTTTAGCCCAGGTTCGTGAGTTCGATTCTATTGACAATGCGCCTGAAGAAAAAGAAAGAGGCATCACCATTGCCGTAGCTCACGTTGAATACGAGACAGAGAAAAGACACTATGCTCACATCGACTGTCCCGGTCACGCTGACTACATCAAGAATATGATCACCGGTGCCGCTCAGATGGATGGAGCTATTCTCGTAGTATCAGCAGCAGACGGTCCAATGCCTCAGACAAGAGAGCACATACTTTTAGCTCGTCAGGTAAACGTACCGTCTCTTGTAGTATGCATGAACAAGGTAGACCAGGTGGACGACCCTGAACTACTTGACCTTGTAGAACTCGAAGTCAGAGAACTCCTAAACAAATATGAATTCCCGGGCGACGATACACCGATTATAAGGGGGAGCGCTCTAAAAGCTTTAAATGCAGGCGGCGACCCGGCGAACCCCGACTGTGCGTTCATTGGTGAACTTATGGATGCGGTAGACTCATTTATACCGACACCGGTAAGAGACATAGATAAACCGTTCCTAATGCCTATCGAAGACGTATTCAGTATCACAGGTAGAGGCACAGTAGGAACCGGTAGAATAGAAAGAGGCCAGGTTAAAGTTGGAGAAGAAGTAGAGCTCGTAGGTATCACACCAACCAAAAAAACCACAGTAACAGGCGTTGAGATGTTTAGAAAGCTTCTTGACTCAGGTCAAGCAGGCGACAACGTAGGCGTTCTTCTAAGAGGCGTTGAAAAGAAAGACCTCCAGAGAGGGCAAGTACTTGCAGCCAGTGGATCAATCACACCTCACACTAAATTCAAAGCTGAAGTTTATGTACTAACAAAAGAAGAAGGCGGCCGTCATACACCGTTCTTCAATGGCTACAGACCTCAGTTTTACATCAGAACCACAGACATAACCGGCGTAGCAACCCTCCCAAAAGGAGTAGAGATGGTTATGCCAGGTGACAACGTAACGATAGAAGTTGAACTTATTAACCCAATCGCACTCGAAAAGGAACTAAGATTTGCTATCCGTGAAGGCGGTCATACGGTAGGTGCGGGTGTAGTTTCAGAGATAGTTGAATAAGGACAAGAGGAAAACATGGCTAAGAAAAAAGAGGCTACAGAAATAATCACATTGCAGTGTGGTGAATGTAAGCAAAGAAATTATACAACAACAAAGAACAGGCGCACAAACACAGAGCGTTTGGAAATTAAGAAATACTGCAGGTTTGACAAAAAGCATACAAGCCATAAAGAAGTTAAATAGGTGAGTAGCTCAGTTGGTAGAGCACCGGTCTCCAAAACCGGGGGTTGCAGGTTCGATCCCTGTCTCACCTGCCAGAAAAAAAACGGTAAAATAAAATAGACAGTAACTGTAGAAGGCTAACATGGCAAATATCGTAAAATTTATTGGGCAAGTAAAAATTGAAATGAAAAAGGTGGCCTGGCCTTCAAGACAGGAGCTCGTGTCATCAACAGTAGTTGTTTTAGTAAGCCTATTTCTTCTTTCAGTTTTTATCGGTATCTGCGACCTTGTTCTTTCACGTGTTATTAACTTTTTAATCAGTGGGGTTTTTCAATGAGCAAAAAATGGTACGTAGTCCACACGCTGACGGGTAGAGAGGATACAGTTAAGAAGTGCCTCGAAAACAACTTGGAAGCCCATCCCGATCAGAAACAGTTTGTTGGAAAGATATTGATCCCTACCGAGAAGGTGTCTGAGATAAAAGAGGGCGAAAAGAAGATCACAGAAAGAAAGTTCTTTCCAGGGTACATTTTGGTAGAGATGGAACTTAATGATAAAAGCTGGTACCTTGTTAAGAATACAGCAGGGGTTACAGGGTTTGTTGGGTCTAAGACTAAGCCAACACCTCTAAGAGAAAACGAGATTGAAGAGATAATCGAACAGAGCAAAGAAGCCAAAGCAAAGCCTGTTCCGAAGATTCTGTTTAAGCCTGGCGAAGCAGTAAGAGTTAAAGAAGGTCCTTTTAAGAACTTTACCGGGACTATTGAGGAATCAAACCTCGAAAAAGGTAAAATAAAGGTAATGATAACTATCTTTGGTAGAGCCACTCCCGTAGAACTTGAGGCTTGGCAAATTGAAAAAATGTAAAGAAAATAGGAAAAAAAATGGCAAAAAAAGTAAAAACAAAAATTAAGTTATTCTGTCCCGGCGGACAGGCAAACCCTGCGCCTCCGGTAGGTCCTGCTCTTGGTCAACATGGACTTAATATTATGGATTTCTGTAAGCAGTTTAACGAAAGGACCAAGGATAGACAGGGCTTGACCCTTCCTGTTGTCATAAGTGTTTATGAGGACAGGACATACTCCTTCATTATAAAAAGTCCTCCAGCCAGTGTTCTTCTAAAGAAGGCAGCAGGTGTGGCTAAAGCTAGTAGTAATCCTAAGACTGAAAAATGCGGCAAGGTTACTCTTGAACAGGTAAAAGAGATAGCAAAGACAAAGATGGGAGACCTTAACGCTGTTGATATGGAAGGAGCAATAAAGATTATCAAGGGTTCTGCTAGAAGCATGGGGATAGAGGTAGTAGAATAAACCCGAAGTATATATAGGAAACTTATTATACAAAGAATAGAAAAATAGGTGAAAAGCGATGGTAAAACTTACTAAAAGAGCAAAAGAGATAAATGAACTGGTCGATAAGGGCAAAGCATATGATCTTGCCGAAGCTGTAGAGATACTTAAGAAGGCCCCTAAAACAAAGTTTGATCAGACCGTGGAAGTAGCTATGAAGGTGAGCTTAGAGCACTCTTCTAACCCTATCAGGGGAACAGTAAGTCTTCCTCACGGTACCGGTAAAAGTGTTCGTGTAGCAGCTTTCTGTAAAGGTGACTTCGCAAAAAAGGCCGAGGAAGCGGGTGCAGACTTTGTCGGAGCAGATGACCTAATTAAAAAGGTAAGTGAGGGGTGGTTAGACTTTGATGTTGCGGTTACAACCCCGGACATGATGAAAGAGCTTGCAAGATTAGGTAAGGTTTTAGGGCCACGCGGATTGATGCCTAACCCAAAATCTGGAACGGTTACTCAGGACATTGCTAAGGCCGTTAATGAACTAAAGGCCGGGAAGATAGAGTTTAGAATGGATAAGCAGTCAGGTATAAAAGGACCTGTTGGAAAAATGTCTTTTGAGGATAAGAACCTTGTTGAGAATATATCCTCTTTTATTAAATCGGTTATGGCTTCTACTCCAAAGTTACAGAAAATCCAGAATATCAAGTCGATAGCTATAAGCTCCACTATGGGGCCTGGGTTAAAGTTGGATATTAACCAGTTTAGACAATCTAAATAGAAAAAAAGGGTACTGTTATGGCAGAAAAATACGGTAAAAAAGTAAAAGATCTAATGGTGAAGGAAATAAAGGATGTTATTTCCGAAAGCAAGGGTTTTATATTTTCAAACTTTGAAAATATAAAAACGACAACTATAGATACTTTCAGGAAACAGCTAAGACACTCTGGTTCCCGTTATTTTGTTGTCAAAAAAAGCACAGCTGATATTGCGCTTAAAGAGGCGGGTATAGAGGGTTTTGATAGCGTAATCAGCGAAAACAAGTCTATAGGCGTTGGGGTAATCGCTGAAGATCCCGTAGAAATCGCAAAGATGATGGCAGACTTTGCAAAAAAGAATGAGGGTTTTAAGATAACAAGCGGCTATCTTGATGGTAGAGTGTTGACTGCTGAGAAGGTTAAGGAACTTTCCAAGCTTCCGGGTCGTGAACAGCTCTTGGCTATGGTTGTTGGTACACTTAATGCTCCGATAGCAGGTTTTGTGAACGTGCTAGCCGGGACGATTAGAAGTTTAAGTAATGTAATTAACGCAATAAAGGAAAAAAAGTAATAAAGTGAGGAGGATCTAAAATGTCAGAGGAAAACAAAGAAAAAGTACAGACAGAAGAGGCGAAGCCAAAAGTTGAGCTTTCCAAGGATCTTGAAAAAATCATTAAGAGTGTTGAACAGATGACTGTTCTGGAGCTTTCCGAGCTCGTAAAGGCTCTTGAAGATAAGTTTGGCGTAAGTGCTGCCGCTCCTATGGCAGTCGCTGCTATGCCTGGTGCCGGTGGTGCCGGTGCAGAAGCCGCTGAAGAGAAAACCGTTTTCTCAGTAATTCTTGCGGAGGTTGGACCTAACAAAATTCAGGTCATTAAAGAGGTTAGAGCTGTTACCAACCTTGGACTTAAAGAAGCTAAGGATCTTGTTGATTCCGCACCAAAGGAAGTTAAGACTGACCTTCCTAAGGAAGAAGCTGAAAAGATCAAGAAACAACTCGAAGCATCTGGCGCTAAAATAGAACTAAAGTAAGTTTAGCAGAAATTATTTCAAAACGGTATCTAATTTAGAAAGAGTACTGGTTAGATACCGTTTCGTAATGCTATCGTTCTATAACAAAAAAGGAAGTGATACTAGATGACAGTCACAAGCCAGAGATACAGTTTTTCCAGGCTAAAAAGGACTTACGACTTTCCTAACCTGATAAAACTTCAGTTGGATTCATATACTGACTTTCTCCAGATGGATACATCTAAGACAAAACGCACAAAACGCGGGTTAGAAGGTCTTTTTCAGGATGTATTTCCGATAGAAAGCCAGAATGGTGAGTACCGCTTGGAGTATCTCTATTATGAGATTGGGCAACCTAAATACGATGTTGAGGAATGCAAGAGAAGGTCTTTGACCTTTGCCGCTCCCTTGCGCATGAAGATACGCCTTAAGCTCAAAACAGAGATGAAGGAACAGGAAGTATATATATGCGATGTGCCCCTAATGACAAATGTGGGAACATACATCATTAACGGCGACGAACGTGTAGTTGTAAATCAGCTTCACAGATCTCCTGGTATATCTTTTGAGGAAACAGCTCATCCTTCAGGGAAAACTATATATTCAGCGAGGCTTATTCCTGATAGAGGCGCATGGATCGAATTTTTATTCGATAGAAACGATCTTTTATACGTGTATATTGATAGAAAAAGAAAATTCCTTGCTACAACTTTCTTGAGACTTTTCGGGCTATCTAAAGATGAAGACATTCTTAAGGCTTTTGCAGGAGAAGAAGTTATTAAGCTTACAAGACAGAAGCAGGCTGAGGAGCTTATAGGTAGGGTTTTAGCTGAAGATATTATTGATGAAACTTCAAACTCTATATTGGCACAGCAGACAGAGAAAATAACACCTACGGTTGCTACTCGCATATGGGATTGTGGTATAAGGGATCTCAGACTTCTGAGAGATGTCCCTAAAGAAGTTGTTCAGACTCTCGAGCACGACGGTCCAAAGACAAGAGAAGAAGCGTATCTGGATGTTTACAAGCGTTTGCGTCCGGGAGATCCTCCAACTCTTGAAGCTGCCAGAGATCTTTTAGATCAGATGTTCTTTGATAAAAAGAGATATAACCTGAGTGATGTCGGTGTCAGAATGATTAACCGCAAGCTTGGCATGAATAAGCCGCTTGATGGAGAGCTTCTGGATGCCGATACTTTGGTTAAGGCTATTAGTTATTTACTGGACATCAAGGCAGGCACAAAGAGCGTTGATGATATAGACCACCTGGGCAATAGGCGCGTAAGAAGCGTTGGAGAACAGTTAACCAATCAGCTTCGTATAAGTCTGGTGCGCGTGGAGCGCGTTGCCCGCGAACGTATGAGCGTTTACGATATGGACGACGTTATGCCTCACAATCTTTTGAATGCCAAACTCATGGCAAACGTTATACATGACTTTTTTGCTCGCGGAAGACTTTCGCAGTTCATGGACCAGAC
>JAQBAV010000161.1:0-3814 GCA_032126595.1 Candidatus Omnitrophota bacterium
GGAGGAGGGTACTGTGGTTAGTACAATGTTAACAGTAGGAGAATTGGCCGAGTATCTAAAGATGAAAACCGTTACTATTTATAAGCATGCCCAGGATGGAAAGCTTCCGGGGTTTAAGGTTGGGTCAAAGTGGCGGTTTAAAAAAGAAACAATCGATGATTGGATAAGAAGCCAAGAAAATAAGACAGACTCTTAATATTAATACAAAGGACTGGAGAATACATGGCGTTGGAAGCGACTAATAAAACTGTTCACAAAAAAGAAAAACCTCATCTAGGTCTTAAAGATGTTCAGGCATCTCTTAGGACCAAGATAAGACTTTATCATAAAAGGTCTAAAGAGATTGAGAACTATTTATCAAAGAACCCGGACGAGTGGGGAAAATTCCAAAGTGAGTTCAATGCCGAGGTTAACAGTATTTTTAGCGATATTATGAACTTTGAAAAAGCGAATATAGCTAAGGGCGACATGAACAAGATACACAAGCTCAGAGAGATTTTTATTAAAAGAATAAGGAAGATATTTACGAAAGGCGGATACGGTAAGTGGTGTTTAAGTAAGCCTTATGGATATTCGGGAGATTTTAAGATCATAGACGATATTTATCAGAATAACCCTACATCTAAAGGGTTTGATAGGTTGTTTGATAACTACTTTCAGATGACGTCGATATCTGTAGCGGTTAGAAACAGAAAAGAAGATTTTAAAAGAATGATAATAGATTTTGCAAATAATCATAATAGCCCGGCCGTAAAGATTATGAGTCTTGCGTCCGGACCATGCAGAGATATAAAAGAGATATTAATGTCGGAAAACCTATCGAATAAAAATGTTGTCTTCCATTGTTATGATAATGATGAGAACGCCATTGAGTATGCGAAAAAACTGCTTAAAGGTTTTTCTAATGTTAAACTTACAAAGGAAAATGCCTTAAAGCTTGCCCTGACAAAAGACGCAAAGTCAAGAATACCCGAGAAATTCGACCTAATATATGCAACAGGCCTCTTTGACTACATAAACTATAACATTTCGGTGAGATTGGTTGAAAATTTAAAAAAATTATTAAATCCCGGCGGGATGCTGGCTATTTCAGATGTACGGGATAAATACAGCAATCCTTCCGTGCATTATATGGAGTGGATGGGAGACTGGCGTCTTCTATATCGGGATGATGACGAATTTAAACAAATGTTTATTGATGCCGGGTTTAAAGAAGGCAATCTAAGTATTAGTTATGAACAGCAGGGAATAATGCAGTACATTTTAGCTACTAATAAGTAAGGGGATGATGGCGTACTTATATTTTCCATACAGCGGTCTGATAAATGCGGTAACCAGTTGTATACTTGGGGTTTTTGTGCTTTCCAAGAACTACAAGTCAGCTACCAATAGGAGATTTGCTTATTTTGCCTTTAGCGTTACCTTTTGGGCGTTCAATTATTTCTTATGGCTTATGAGCAAGAACTATGACAGCGCGCTTTTCTTTATAAGGTCTGCCATGGTTGGCGCTATCTTGATACCTGCTACTTACGGATATTTTACCTCGCGGCTGTTAGAAATTAAGAGAACCTTTAGAGATTCGGCAAACTTTATTATAGCTTTTATTCTGATATGTTTTTCGTTTTCACCGCTTTTTATTGAAAGAGTTGAGCCGAGGATGTTTTTCTCATTCTGGCCGGTTCCGGGGTACCTATTCCATGTAATGCTTTTATATTTTGTTATACATGTTGTTCAGGCTATTTGGGATGTTTGGGACGGCTTGCAAAATGCACTTGGGGTAAAAAGAGAGCAGATACGTTTTGTTTTTATCGGCACAGTAATTGGTTATGTGGGAGGATGCACAAATTATTTCTTATGGTATGACCTGCCGATACCTCCTTACTTAAATGTTCTGGTGAGCGTTTATATTTTCTGTGTTTCATATGCCATCGTTCGGCATCAGCTTATGGATATTAAATTCATCATAAAGAAAACTATCGTTTTTGCCGGATTATTCATAGCAGCCTATGCAACTTTTGCGTTTTTTGCCTACTTGGGGACTAATTTTTTCGAGAGTTTCACAGAGAGCAGGTGGATTGCGATGGTGCCCTCAGTTCTTGTGATAGTTCTTATACTAAGGCCACTGGAGATTCTCTTAAGAAATATAACAGACAAGTATCTTTTTCAGAAGAAGTATGATTACAAAGAGCTTTTAAAAACTTTTACCAATGAGGTTCTTACCGTTCTCGACCTGGGCGAACTGGTAGATATTACCGTTCGAAAGTTGTCCGATATCGTGAAGTTGGAAAATACATCGATCCTTTTGCGTGACGAAGAAAGCGAAGAATTTAAATTAGTGTCTACTACCGGCTCTTTAGATAGCGAATATAAACTATCTAACGGCGATATCCTGGTAGATTACCTGGCCAGCAAAAACCTTTTATTAATTAAGTCCTACTCGGAAAAAGCTTACTCAGAAGGAGTAACCAGCCGGATGAAGGACTTTCAGGGAGAACTTGTGATGCCTCTTGTGCATCATAATAAAATGATAGGGATCCTGTCTTTTGGAAAAAAGAAATCGGACGAAGAGTTTACTCAGGACGATATTGATATATTAACGGCTCTATCTAGGACGCTATCCATTGCCATAGCTAACGCACTGCTTTTTGATAAATTGTCTCAAGCACAGGCGCAAGCTGCGCAAAGAGAAAAAATGGCTGTGATCGGCACTCTTTCTGCTGGAATAAATCATGAGATATGCAATCCTCTCGGGATTGCACGCGGACAATGTGAGATGTTCCTTTTAAATATGGAAGAGGGCATGTATAAAGAAAAAACATCCGAGGAGCTGCTTGATAAGGCGTGCTCGATAATGAAAAAGGTTATCCATGAAACAGACAGAGCTACGAATATTACAAGAAAACTATCTTCCTTTGCGAAACCCCCTAAGGGAACCTTTGAGGACGATGTAAATGTTGAAAAAGAATTAGATGAAGTAGTAACTTTAGTTGAACACGATCTTAAGCTAGACAATATCCTGATTATAAAAGAAATAGAAAGAAACCTTCCGTTTATTTTAGTTGATAAGAAACAGGTTCAAGAGATATTTTTTAATATAATCAGAAATGCTGTCCAAGCTATTGGTGACTCCGGGACCATAACCATACGGGCAAAGAAAATAAATGACAGGGTTTTTATCGATATTGAAGACAGCGGTAAGGGTATGGACAAAAAAGAACTCGGTCAGATATTTAATCCGTTTTACACGACTAAAGAACCCGGCAGAGGTACAGGCCTTGGACTTTTTATCGTAAGACAAATTGTTAACAAGAACAAGGGCAAAGTAGAAGTAAAAAGCCAGCCCGGTAAAGGGACCACCGTAACCCTTACATTTAAAGCAGTAACACCAAATAAAGCAGTAACACCAAAAAGCAGAGATGCTAAAAAAGAAGCACAGGCCATAGAGGAGCGGAACATATAATTTATGAAAAAACCAAGAATACTTTCGATTGATGACGAGGTCAGCTTCGCCGATCTATTAAAACAATATTTTGAGCCGAGAGGGTATGGAATAACTTCGGTTTCAGACGGAGCACAAGGACTGGACATATTGCAGAGAGAGAAATATGATGTCGTACTTCTCGACTTAAGAATGGAAGGTATGAATGGCAGGGAAGTGCTTAAGCGTATCGCTGAAGTGTCGCCGCACACCAAGACGATTTTTATATCGGCGTATAGCGACGCTGGGAAAACAAAGACAGGGCTATTGAGGGACGGCGCATACGCATTTTTAGAAAAACCCATAGCGAGTCTTAAAGAGCTGGAGTATTTGGTT
>JAQBAV010000162.1:0-5487 GCA_032126595.1 Candidatus Omnitrophota bacterium
AAAACAAGCAAAGAGAAAATAGACCATATTCTGGAAAAAATAGAAAAGCTGGGCCTTAAGCCGTGGGTGTCTGAGGGCGTTGAAAGGACTATAATCGGCGTAATAGGAGAGGAAGACGCACTTCGAGTAAAACCCTTAGAAGGTTTTCCCGGGGTTGAAAAAGTTATTCCTATCCTAAAGCCCTATAAGCTTGCTTCAAGAGATTTTAAGCCTGATTCAAGTGAAATAGAGATAGGCGGGGGACTTACTGTCGGAGGTAAAAAGCTAAGTATTATGGCAGGTCCTTGCTCGATAGAAAACAGAGAAATGCTTATAGACATCGCCAAAAAGGTAAAAGCTTTGGGAGCAACCGTTTTAAGGGGAGGCGCCTTTAAGCCTAGAACTAGTCCTTATAGTTTTCAAGGACTTGGAGAAGAGGGCCTAAAATATATGGCCGAAGCTAGAAAGAAAACAGGACTGTTAGTAGTAAGCGAATTAATGGATGTAAGGAATTTAGAATTAATGATAAAGTACGTTGATATTATCCAGATAGGCGCGCGCAATATGCAGAACTTCGACCTATTAAAGGAAGTCGGCAAAACAAGAGTACCGGTTCTTTTAAAGAGGGGAATGGCGAGCACAATAAAAGAATTCTTAATGAGCGCCGAGTATATTTTGGCAGGAGGAAACGAAAGAGTAATACTATGCGAGCGAGGCATAAGAACTTTTGAGACATATACCAGATTCACTTTAGATATTAATGCCATTCCGGCAATTAAAAACCTTAGCCATCTTCCTATAATTGTAGATCCGTCTCATGCGACCGGAAGATGGGGCATGGTTGAGGCCACTTCAATGGCAGCTATCGCAGCCGGAGCTGACGGGCTTATGATAGAAGTACATACCAGTCCGGAAGACGCTTTCTCAGATGGTGAACAGTCTCTTTTACCCGAGAAATTTAATGAAGTTATGAAGAAGGCAGCCAAGGTTGCTGAGGCTGTAGGGAGAAAGCTGTAAGCTGTAAGTTATAAGTTGTAAGTTAAAATGTTTCAAGTTTATACTTAAAGCTTATAACTTTAAACTTAAAACTGGAGAATATGAAGTACAATAAAATAGCTATTATAGGAATGGGGCTTATCGGCGGGTCGATCGGTAAAGCTCTTATTAAGAAAAAATTAGCCAAGGAAGTTGTTGGCGTTTGTAGGAGAGAGTCTTCTTTAAAAAGAGCAATCAATGAAAAAGCTCTCACAAGGGGATTTGTAGATAATTATAATGAGGCCCTGGCCGGAGCTGAAATAATTTTTATCGCAACACCTGTTCATACTATAAAAGAAGTGCTCGAAAAATTAGACAAAACTCCTCTATTCCCGGGTGTTATAGTTACAGATGCGGGAAGCACGAAAAAAGAAATAGTCAACTTTGCGGCTAAATTCAAAGATAAATTTTCTTTTGTTGGAGGACATCCTCTTGCAGGGTCAGAGAAAACAGGGGTAGAGTTCGCTTCAGCCAGCCTGTTTGAAGAGTCGCTATGCGTTCTTACTAAAGACGAAAATACTAATACTGGAACAATAGAAAAAGTGCAAAAGTTGTGGATGGATCTAGGCGCCGAAGTTGATATAGTCTCGCCGGATGAGCACGATATGATCCTCTCATTTACAAGTCACTTACCGCATGTTGTAGCATACTGCTTAGCAGGTGTACAGAAGAAGGAATTCCTAAAATTTGCCTCAACAGGTTTTAAGGATACTACGAGAATAGCTTCTTCTGATCCTATTTTGTGGAGCGACATAATGATGGACAACAAAGAAAACGTTCTTAAGTCGATAGGAAAGCTAAAAGAAGAACTTTCGATAGTAGAGAAATATATACGAGAAGGTCATAAACAAGACTTGATCGAGAAGCTTGCCAAATACAAGGATATAAGGGATGAGCTCGCCTAGTAAGATGGAAGCGGTTGCTATAGATGGTCCTGCCGGAAGTGGTAAAAGTACCGTAAGTAAACTCACAGCCAAAAAACTGGGATATCTATATATCGATACCGGGGCCATGTATAGAGCTCTTACGCTTAAAGTTATGACCGAAGGCGTAGACTTATCTAATGAAGGGAAAATCATTGAGTTATCACGCACTACAGATATAAAACTTGAGCCTTCAGAGGAAGAAGGAAAGCTTATAAGGGTGCTTCTTGACGGTAAGGATGTTTCTGACGAGATCAGGACCATGGAAGTTACTGTTAACGTCAAGCATGTCTGCAAATTGCCAAAGGTAAGAGAAAACCTTGTTGCCCTGCAGAGATCTTTAGCCGAAAGCGCGCACGGTTCTGTAATGGAAGGACGGGATATAAGTACAGTTGTTCTAAAAGACGCAAAATACAAGTTCTACGTAGATGCTTCTTTTGACGAAAGAGTAAGAAGGCGTTTCTGTGAGATGGAGTCCAAGGGCACTCCGGTCACAAGAGAAGAAGTGGCAGATGACCTTCGCCAGAGAGACGATACTGATATGAATAGGGAAGTCGGCGCGCTTAAAAAAGCAAATGACGCGATTCTATTAGATACGACTAACCTTACAATTGATGAAGTTGTTCAAAAAATAGTGGATATGGTAACCGCCTGAAGGCCGGGGAATAACACCCGGTGTTGAGATTAATGTTATAGCAGGCAAGTCCGTAAGCCCCGAGGAGCTTGGGATAGGCTTAGGTAGCAGAAATTACGGCAAAATCGCTGAAACCATTGTGGATAGTATAAAAGAGTTGCAAAATAAAAGGAAAAAGGTTAGAATATGACACTTAAAATCTATGAAAAAGGAGTTGGTTTGTTAATGAGTTTTGACAATGAAAATGAAAACATTAATGAGGAGCTAGCCGCCTTATATGACGGCAGTATAGCTGATATCAAAGAGGGCGAGGTGATTAAGGGTACGATCGTTCAAATCACCGACAAAGAAGTGCTTGTTGATATTGGATATAAGGCAGAAGGAGTTATATATAAATCTGAGATATCTTATGCGGAAGAACTTAAAGTCGGCGATAAGATAGATGTTTTTCTCGAATCAAAAGAGAACGATCATGGCATGGTTGTTCTTTCCCACGAAAAAGCAAGAAAACTAAAAGGTTGGCAGAATATCCTTGATAACCATAAGGAAGGCGATATCCTTAGGGGTAAGGTTTCCAGAAAGGTAAGAGGAGGCTTTATGGTCGATGTCGGACTAGAAGCTTTTCTTCCGGCAAGTCTTTCTGCTATGCAGGATTCAGGCGGAGGAGACAGTCTTTTAGGCAAAAGCATGGAATTCAAGATCGTTAAGATAAATATTCCAAGAAAGAACATAGTGCTCTCTCGTAAAGAGATAGTTGATGAAGCACGCGTTGAAGAGAAAAAGGGAATCTTAGAAAATCTTAATAAGGGCGATGTAGTTAGAGGAATCGTACGCAATATTACTGATTTCGGAGCCTTCATCGATATAGGCGGAGGAATAACGGGTCTACTTCACATTACAGACATGAGCTGGGGACGCATAAACCACCCAAGTGAAGTTGTAAGTATTGGCAATGAGGTAGATGTTAATATTCTGGACTTCGACAAAGAAACCATGAAAGTTTCCTTAGGCTTAAAGCAGAACACGGAAAACCCGTGGGAAAATATTGATGAAAAGTTCGCCGAAGGCGCTGTTGTAAAAGGTAAAGTTGTCAACATAATGCCTTATGGCGTGTTTGTTGAACTAGAAAGAGGAATTGAAGGGCTTATACACATATCAGAGTTTTCATGGTCCAAGAAGTTCAATCATCCTAATGAAAAGTTCAAAGTCGGCGACATTGTAGAAGCTATGGTTCTAAAGGTAGACAAAAACAGCAAGAAACTTTCCCTCGGTATGAAGCAGCTTGAAGGCAATCCCTGGGAAGGTGTTGAAGAAAAATATAAGGTCAGTGACAAGATTAAGGGTACAGTAAGCGCGCTTACTGATTACGGCGCATTTATAGAGCTGGAGGAAGGCATCGAAGGTCTTGTTCACGTATCAGATCTTTCATGGACAAAAAGAGTCAATCATCCGAAAGAAGCTCTTAATAAAGGTGATAAAATAGAAGCTGTAATTCTGAACGTAGATGAACAGAATAGGCGTATCGCTCTGGGAGTTAAACAGCTAGTGGACGACCCATGGGAAGAGATCTCCAAAAGGTATGAGTCAGGCACTAAATGCGAAGGAACTATAACAAATATCACCAATTTTGGAGTATTTGTTGAGCTTGAAAAAGACCTGGAAGGCCTTCTTCATGTATCTGAAATAGAGCTTGCTCCAAACCAGAGAATGGAAGACCTCTACAAGATAGGTGATAACATTAAGGTTAAAGTTATACATATTGATGGCGTTCAGAAGAAAATAGCCTTGAGTCAGAAGGACGTTGAAGGCGTAGAAGCTCCGAAAGAAGCACCTGAGGCAGAAGAAGCTAAAGAAGAGGTAAAACCGGAGGAACCAGCACAGGAAGAAGTAAAACCAGACTTACCGCAAGAGAAAGAAAAACCGGAAGAAAGTGCACCTACGGAAGAGAGCAAAGAAGAGACGCCTCAGGAAGAGGAAAAAACAGAAGAAGAAAAGCCAGCAGAATAAGTTTTTAGCTGCAGTTTATAGACATAAAAAGCCCGGGTTAATAGCTCGGGCTTTTTATTTACAACTAAATGATATTAAAAAGGTCCCATCTATAGTCCAGTAAAATCAGTTAGTATTTACAAAACTAAGAAAACATTAAGTATTTATTTAATTCAAGATGTTAGCAAGGAAAAAGTTAGTCCAAATGAAAGCAAGAAAATTTGACTTATCGCTGCAGTGTGATATACTTAAACTGAGTTGTATCAGAAGCAATTTTGTTCTTTTTATGAAATAATCGCAAAACATCTGAAACCAGATCTTCAACGTTTTTCTACTACTGCTGGTTCCGCGCAGCAAAAGTAAAAGGGTTTGGAGATAAGGTTTCACTTCGTAAAAGTTGATACTTTTGCGGAGCGAAAGGGTGTGACGTCCGCCAAAGGCGGACCCCGACCTTGCCTTTAATTTTACAAGGAAGCCGGGGCAAAGCTATAGGGACTAAATTAGTTATAAGTCACATGTCATAAGTCATAGGAAACACCTTTGACATATGACCTTTGATTTTTGACTAATATGTCAGCCAGTTGCCGTATTTCGCGTACGTTAACATGCGAATAGACAACCCGCTTTATACCTATATGCGGGTTTTTGTTTATATGGGTCTATTGATAAAAGGAGGAGAGGGATACAGGAGAAGAGAAAAGCTAGTGGAGTGATTGAAATGCTTACTTATTATGCAGCTAATTGTGAAGACAGATCAAGAGAACATTTAATTCTCTTGGTTAAAAGCAGGGATAATCCTGATCAAATGATGTTGTACGAAAGTACAGTGCCATCGGGGAAGATCAGGACGAGTCAATGAACTTTGATACCCAGCCCAGTCTAGGGCTGGGTATTTTGTTTCTATAGATCATTAAAAATTTGAGGTTGCCC
>JAQBAV010000163.1:0-3182 GCA_032126595.1 Candidatus Omnitrophota bacterium
GGCCATGTTTAACAATATCATCTATTTGATCGCCTGAGACAATATTGAAATTGCTATCTATAAATATTCTTACATCGGCCCTTTTTTCTTTAGCATATTTGATCATGCTGCCGATATCTTTATTGAGAAAAGGTTCTCCCCAACTAAAAAGATCTATCGTTTTAACAAACGGTTTAATCTTGTCAAAAATAGTTTTAAAGTCTCCGAGTGATAATAACCTTTTTTCAACATGCTTCTGCGCTTCATCATTAGTTGGACATAAGGGGCATGCAAGATTACAAATATTACCTGTTTCAATAGAGATCTTTGACGGGAAATACATAAGCTTTCCCGGATGTTTTTTTTGAAACTTTTTAAAAATTTTATTTACAGGTGCTATATACATTTTTTACCTATTTAATAGCGATAAACAACTATTTGCCACAACCTCTGGATCTATATTCGTAAGACAGCTATTTTCATATTTACATTCCGGAAGCTTAAATCTGCCATAACAGGGCCGGCATTTAAGCTCCATAGCCTTAATAACCTTATGTTTATCTGATGGCGGATACGGCCCATATACCCTATCGTCCACCGGTCCAAATATTGATACTGTTTTCTTATCTAAGGCTGCAGCAATGTGAAGAGGCCCTCCGTCATTGCACAACACCAGATCACATTTATCTATTAAGGCTATGTAGTTCTTTAAAGAGAGTTCTGTCTCTACAGCTAACGGGTTTTCTCTCATATTGTGAGCGACTTCCTCACAAAGATGTTTTTCGGAGGAGTCTCCCAGTATTATGACTCTGATGCCATGACGAATTAGAATGTCAGCTGCCTTAGAAAAACCTTTTGCCTCCCATCTCTTCCGGGACGCCTGTTCTCCCCAGCTAGCGCCACCGCCTGGACACATTGCAACAAGTTCTCCGCCTTCGAGGCCTCTCTCTTTTAAGTATTCTGAAACCCATTCTTTAGCTTTTTCTTCTGGGTCGAGTTTCATTTCTTTAATGCTGTTGGAAACTCCTAAATATTTTAATAGATCAAGATAATGTTCAATAACATGGCGATCCTCAAAACCCTCAAGGGCTACTTTGTTGGTGAGGAATATGCCTCTTTTCTTATAATCAAAACCTATCCTCTTCCTAATGCCGGCAAGAGTAAAAAATAAACCAAACTCACGAGATAATGTAAAATCAAAAACAGCATCATACTGCTGGAGACGTATAAGTGAGAAAAGTCTATACAAGCCTTTTAGATATCTGGTCTTGGATTCTTTCCAAAGTTTAACAAAGTCGTCTTTTTCGTATACAAAGATCTCGTCTATATCCGGATTGCATTCGATCACAGCACGAGTTCTGGCATTACAAAGATAATCTATGCTCGCCCCGGCAAAGTGCTTCTTCAGGTTAGCTGCTAGAGGCGTGGTAAAAAGAACATCCCCTATACCGAATATATTTGCAATGAGTATTTTTTTCATAACTGTTCACTATGCAAAGTTACAAGAGATTGCTTCGCTTCGCTCGCAATGATGTCATTGCGAGGCCTGCCAGGGCCGAAGCAATCCCATGATCCAACATCAAATATCTAACATCTAAACCCTGGCTCTCAATTTCTGTTTAACCGCCTCAAACACCGCGCTTACCGTAACCGCCCTTAAACACTTGTAATCATGAGGACATACGGCATCATAACAAGGTTCGCATCCCGGATGCTTATGAAATACCACGTGTTCATCGCCCCATGGTCCCCATCTGACGGGACTAACCCCAGCTATATTCCTTCCGAATATAGCTATAACCGGTATATTGAGCGCCGCAGCCATATGCATTGGTCCGGTATCGTTGCCTATAAACAGATCTATTTTAGACAGGAAAGCGATAAGTTCTTTAAGGCTGAGCCTTCCCGTTAGGTCGATTACTTTTTCTTTAACCTGCCCTATTATCTTATCTGAGATATGTTTTTCACCCCTGTCTCCGATAATAACGATATTCGGGTCAAATTCAGCGTCTATTTTATTGACGAGCTCTCCATATCTTTCATATGACCATATCTTTGCCGGATTACTGCTCCCAGGATGTATTGCAACTATTGGCCTATCTTTCCGAATATTTTTTTCTCTGAGAAGTTCGTCTACGCTATTCTTCGCTTCTTCATTAACATAAAGAGCCGGTCTAGGGCTACTATCTTTAGCATCCAACAAAGATAATAGATCCATTGTATATTCTATTTCGTGTTTTTTACCGCTATCTCGAGAATCTTCTATCTTTTTTGTAAGCAGAAATCCCCATTTCCTGTTATATCCCACCCTAATTGGAATGCCTGCTAAAAAACATGCAAGGTGAAGAAGTTTATGCGGATTAAGTACGACCGCTGTATCAAATTTTCTTTTCCTTAATAGGTCCGCCAAATGCCGGGACTTTGCGAGCCAACCTCTCCTGGTAAGGGTATCCATGGTAATGATTTCTTTTATATCGCTTCTTTCTTCAAGCAACGGCTTCGAATATTCCGAGGTAACAAAAGATATGCTTGAATCGGGGCATCTCTTCTTAAGAGCATCTATCGCAACCACGCTAAGCAAAACCTCGCCTATGCGATCTGTCCTCATTATAACTATATTTTTAGGATCAATTTTCTTGGGCATGACAGCTTAAGGCAAAACAAAAACCCAGCAGTACGTGAAAGAAGACCGCCAGGGTAACAGAGTATAAATGAGTGTCAACAATACAATTCATAGAAAAACCGACCAATCCGGCAAATAAGCCCGCAACGAAACCTTTTCTCAGGCCAACATTCATCTTGGATATTTCTTTGAACGAACAAATTAAAACAGTTATTATAAAACCAATGAATAAAAGTGCCCCGACAATTCCAATTTCCGAAGCCATTTGCAAATAAGAATTATGCGCATAGCGAACATCCGGATATTCCGGCGGTTTATATTTGGGGAAGTTTCTACTATAAGTATTGATCCCAAACCCTAAAAGCGGATGAACTTCTATCATGTTTATAGTTCCCTGCCACAACATGACACGCTCCCATGTTGTTCCGCTCTTAAAGTCCGTTAAAGCAAAGACTTCTTTCTGAACCGTATAGGGAAGCATTATAAATACCAACAACAAGAGCACCAGGAATATCGCTACCATTTTTTTAGTTCTTAACGCTCCCAAAACGAGAAATGCTGCCGCAAAGGATAGCCATGC